>CAZYBD010000194.1:0-7371 GCA_964645515.1 uncultured Dehalococcoidia bacterium
TACCAACGGCCGGGTCACCGGCGTCGAAACATCCAAGGGCATTATAAAAGCTGATATCGTGCTCAGTGCCACTGCGGGCTGGAGCTCAACCATAGGGAAGATGGCCGGAGTGGAGCTTCCCCTATCCACCCACCCGCTGCAGGCAATGGTGACCGAGCCACTGAAGCCGTTCCTGGATAAAACGATTTCCTCGGCCAACCTTCACGCTTACGTTTATCAGACCGACCGTGGCGAAGTGGTTATTGGAGGCGGAGTTGATCCCTACCCGTCCTACAGCTCCCGGTCTTCCCTGTTGCCTATGGAGGAATTGGCTGCCCATACCTTGGAGATGTTTCCCTGCCTATCCAACGTCAAGATACTGCGTCAATGGGCCGGGCTGTGCGACATGACCCCGGACTATGCGCCGATCATGGGCAAAGTAGATGGGATTGACGGGTTCATATTGTCCTGCGGTTGGGGGAGTTGGGGTTTCAAGGCGGCCCCTGTGGCTGGCAAAATGGTTGCTAGTCTGATCGCCACCGGTGATACTCCCGACCTAATTAAACCGTTCGGGCTTTCCAGGTTCCATGAGGGAAAGCTGGTCAACGAGCGGGCGGCAGCACCGGCGGCCGCCATTCATTGACTGTACTGGCCATTAATTCTAGTAGAAGGTGGATTCAATGTCTCAGGATATAATCTACGCCGACGCCGTCGAACTGGCCCAGCGCATCCGAGACCGGTCGCTCTCCCCAGTGGAGGTGGTCCAGAGCCATTTGGACCGTATTCAGGCGGTTAACCCTAAACTGAACGCCATCGTTGCTTTTCCAGACGGGGTGATGGAGCGAGCTCGGGAGGCAGAAGACGCAATCGGCCGCGGAGAAAACTGGGGCCCGATGCACGGCGTTCCTTTTACGGTCAAAGATTGCGTCGACACCCAAGGTGTCGTGACCACTAGGGGCTCCAAGCTGTTTGAGAATCATGTGCCTGTCGCAGACGCCACCGTGGTCAAGCGGCTCAAGGACGCCGGCGGTATCTTCATCGCCAAAACGAACATGCCTGAGTTCGCCCTGTGGTGGGAGACCGACAATCTGGTATATGGGCGAACAGAAAACCCATGGAAAGAGGGCCGTACGCCAGGTGGCTCTAGCGGTGGCGAGGCGGCGGCAGTGGCGTCGGGTATGTCGCCTTTGGGTATCGGTAGCGACGTTGGCGGGTCGATACGCGAGCCGGCAAACTATTGTGGCATCGTGGGGTTGAAAGCCACTCACGGCCGAATCCCGCTGACCGGCCACTGGCCAGAAGCCCTGCTCAGGTTCATGCACGTGGGACCGTTGGTAAGATCGGTTCGCGACGCGGCCCTAGGCCTCAGCCTGATGGCCGGTCCGGACGGTTTGGACCACTATACCCCGCCGGTTCCCGTACCGGACCTGTCCGACCTCGGACTGCCCGCCGGCCTGCGGGTGGCCTGGTGTTCCGGCGGGCCCTTCGATCCTGTAGACCGGGAGGTCCAAAACACGGTTTCTCAGGCGGCAACTTCCTTGGCCGGGTTGGGTTGTCAGGTCCAAGAGGTATCTCTCGATGCTTGGGAGAACTATCCGGCCTTAAACATCTCAGCTCGACTGTTCGCTGCTGAGGGCGCCCAATACCTGGCGCCGATTATCGCAGGCCGCGAAACAGAGCTGGCGCCCCCGATGCAGCGGCGCCTGAAATTCCCCATGCCCACCATGGATCAGTACCTGGAAGCCGTCGAGCAGTGTGAGGCTCTGCGGCAAGATTTAGTGGAGATGTTCACCAGGTACGATGTTCTGCTCTGCCCAGTGGGTCCGGTGCCGGCCCACCCCCACGATTCCATTGAGTTGGATATCGACGGTGAGAAGGTTCCGGGCCGTAACGCCTTGGGGGTTACAGTACCCTTCGACTTGACTGGCTCCCCCGCATTATCGGTGCCATTCGGTTGGACAGTCGATGGGGTGCCCATCGGTGTCCAGTTGGTGGGACGCCACTTTGAAGAGGCTACTATTCTACGGGCCGGGGCCGCTCTGGAAGAACTCTTCCGGCCAGAACGGCGGCGTCCACCAATTTGAAATTCAGCCGCGGTAGGGCCGGGAAGCACGGACCTACCTAAGGCATCCTCTTCCAGCTGAGGTAACAGTTGAGCTGTGTTGGGGAGTATTGAGAATTCGCCAGCTGGGTGCGGTAATGAATTGCACTATTCCCGCCGGTGATCCCAAGTTGGGAGACCCTGTGTAAATCCGGGCGAACCGGGCAGGAAACTGATTTGATACCTTCCGGTTAACCGCGGACGGTGGCGGCGATAGCGGAAACGGTAGCTAAGACCGCAGCAACGACTAAGCTTCGGTCAATCTGGGCAGAATCAGCCCGGCTAGTACTCCGTGCCGCGGTCCCACTTGGAGTATTATTCGAGGCCATCCTCAATCACAGGTCGGAGTTCAAATGTTGGACGCTTCAGAATATCTGGTGGAACTGGTCCAGTTGGAATCAGAGCGACTCGAACGCTATCTGGCCGGAATCTCTCTGGATTCCTGGGACCGGCCGAGCGCCTGCTATGGTTGGACAGTGTCTGATGTGGTGGGGCATTTGGTTTATTGGGCTGAGCCTTACACTGTTTTCATCTTGCGGGCAGCCGAAGACGATGAATCGCCTCCAGACGGTTGGCCTGCCCCTGGTGCGCTGGCCTGGCAGCCGTTAATGGATTTCATCGCCGAGACCGCTATCCAACGTCGGAAGGAACTGGGAGACCAATTGCTCTCGACCTTTCGAGCGACCAACGACCGCTTCACCGAAGTAGTGGCAGGGTTGACTCCCGACGTCTGGGACAAACCGTCTTATCACCCGGCCGTGGTCGGGCCGGTTCGAGCCCGGGTCCAAGCAAGGATCGTGGAACTGGCGGTCCACGGATGGGACATCCGTTCCCAACTGGAGCCATCAGCCTCCTTGCCACAAGAATCGTTGTCGGTAGTGATCGATACGGTTGGCCGGCGGGCGGCTGCGTACCTCGAGTTGGCTGATTTCCGTACAAACCGCCTCCCCGCCCGGTACCGGTTCGATCTGGGACAAAGCAATGCTCGATGTTTTGATCTTGCCGTTGAAGCTAATGGATGCAGAATGGAACCACCATCAGCTCAAGCGCCAGACGTAACGGTTCGTTGCGACCCGGAAGGGTTCGCGCTTTTGGGTTTGGGTCGATTGAAATTCCAGTCGGCGATGGTTGATGGCCGGTTGCGTGTAGAAGGTGATCAAAGTCTGGCCGCCGAGTTGATGGAATGGACTGGGTGAGCTGGTTGTTTCACGGAGTGCATTCTGACAAGAACTGAGACCGTTCCCATCTGATATGTGACCGTCTTGTGACTAGGGTTCGGCGCATCTAACCGGGAATTTGACAGGATTCGACAAGCAGTATAAGTGGGAGCGCCGACATGGCGTTGATTGTTGAAGAGGTCGCGATCCCCGGTAGTCGGAAGTTCAAACTCTCCGAGTGCAACCTTCGTTCGACTACATACCTCACTGGCTACAGCCTCGGGTGGGCTCTAGGAAAGAGCGGATAGTCAAGCTCTCGGAAGACGGCGCCCGCGTCTGCGCGAAACAGGATGTGATTGATAGCCCGCACGACTGGACGTAGGTAATGGTTGTCGAGGTAATGCACGAGAATTATCTCAAGCACTAAAGACGTATGATCGCCGACATAGCGTAATTGAAAGGCAATCATCCGCTGGATGTGGTCTTGGACATCGTTCTGCTTGATGAGGACTTGGATACAGAGTTCATACACCATGGAGGGGCCCTGCCCCTTAACCAATGGCAAAGAACACCACCCACACCCACATGATAGCGGTGCCTACACTAAGTTTTTGTGGGTAGCATTTGGCCGGTCTACTTCCTGGGGTACTGGGTCAGGGAACGACCGGCATTGTTCCTAGAGTAGTTCTATCAAAAGATCTGCGTCCTGCCGGTCTGGTTCACAGACATGGAAAACCGGAGCACGTTCACGATCGACGACTTTGCCGACGTGGTGGTCTGAAATCGGGATTGGCTGAGCTGGGCTTACTTTACGACATCCCTCAATTTGCTACGGACTTCCCTGGTGGCGGGAAGAGGTGAAGCGGCCGGACCAGTATCCCGCCGGCACGTGGTACATTTTGGGGCACGTGCCAAGAGAACGAAAGTACCGGGCTTTGTCAGGGGAGGTGCCCCGCAGCTACAACCAGATCGTCCACATCCCAAGGCTCTGGGCAAGAGCAGCCGTGTTGTATGAACCGGCATCTATTGCTGCCCGAGAGCTGGACCCGCCATAGACTGGACGCCGCCCAGATTGACTTCGGTGTACGCCCGAGCTAGAATTCGGGCAACCGGATTCTGTGGTTCCCTTGGTGTACGTTGGCCAAAATTTTTGCCTATACTTCCGGAGGAAAAACAAATGCCTGAGTTCGACCTGGTAATTCGCGGAGGAACCGTAGTAGATGGCACGGGTCAACCTCGGTTCCGCTCTGACGTTGGCATCAAGGATGGCAGGGTCGCCATGATCAGCGGCCGGATCAACGCGGCAGGTGCGAAAGAGTTGGATGCTAGCGGGTGTATCGTGGCTCCCGGAGCCGTGGATCTGCACACCCACTATGACGCCCAGCTCAATTGGGACCCCTGGGCTTCGCTGTCCGGTCAATTCGGCGTGACGTCTCTGACTGTCGGACAGTGCGGGTTTGGCTTCGCGCCCACCCGTCCTGAGGACCGGGACTTGAACATGCGGATGATGAACCGTATAGAGGCAATTCCTCTGGAGTCGATGCGGCAGGGAATGCGCTGGGACTGGGAGACTTTCCCGGAATACATGGACAGCTTGGATCGCCAGGGTCTGGGCGTAAACGTGGGTGCGCTGGTGCCATTCTCTCCCCTGAGGGGCTATGTATTGGGCATGAGAGAGGCCCGCGAGCGGACTTCCGTGACCGAGGCCGAACTCAACCAGATGAAACAGATCCTGCACGAGTCCATGACTGCAGGGGCCTTCGGCCTGTCAGCTGACAAGAGCCTGGAAGACCGTCCGGAAGACGGTACATGGCTGCCAAGCCACGTGGCGTCCAAAGAAGAATTCTTGTCGCTGTCTCAGGTTTTGAGTGAATTCGGTGTTGGACACCTTGGCTGGACCATCGGCCTCTCTGACAACAGGGAAGAACAGCAGGCAATGCTGGAAGAGATGGTCCGGATGAGCGGCCGCCCCCTGCATGTGCTGCTGGGCGGCGAAGAAGGGTACAGGTGGTTGCATGAGAAGCGGGAAGAGGGCCTTCCCATTTTGGCTCAGGAAGTTTGTATCCCGATCATTTCCGAGTTCAAGCTATCTGAGTACAATCTGTTTGACTACATGCCCAACTGGGTGCAGCCGCTAGTCGGCACCCGGGAAGAGCGGATTGCCAAACTGTCCGAGGAAGGGGTCCGCATCGGCATGAAGCAGGATATGATCGACAAACCCCATGACCGCACTGACTGGACCCAAACCCAGGTTGTTGAGGTGGTTCACGAGCGTAACCTCAAGTATGAAGGTCTTATGATCTCGGATATCGCCGAAGCCGAAGGCAAAGAGCCTCTCGACGTCTTCTTGGACCTGGCCTTAGACGAAGACTTGGAGACGGAGTTCGCCCACGCGGCGGGAGCGCTGCCAGACGAGATGATGCAGAAAAACATGTTGCGCCCTTACGGCCACATCTCGGTGTCGGACGGCGGGGCGCACACCAGGTTCCTGATCACGGCAATCTGGCCGGTCTACTTCCTGGCTCACTGGATTCGGGACCGGCAACTAATGTCGTTGGAAGCGGCTCACCAAAAGATCGCTGCTCTGCCAGCACAGTTCGCGGATATGAAGAACCGAGGCACCCTGAGGGTTGGTGATTACGCCGACGTCATGGTTTACAACCAGGACGAGTTGGGCCTGCTCTACGACAAGCCCAAATTCGCAACGGACTTCCCTGGCGGTGAAAAGCGGTTGGTCCAGTACCCGACCGGCATGCGCTACATCTTGGTAAACGGCAACGTTACTTTCCAGGACAATGAATGCACCGGCGCGCTCCCTGGCAAGTTGCTTCGCAGCTACGATCAGATCGGTTAATATAAATCTCTGGTCTACTAAAGAAGGCCCCGCCGGTTCGGCGGGGCCTTCTTTAGTTGTTGACTTGGCCTAAGGAAGCGAGCTATTCGTCGGGGACTAAGGCCACCAGGTTGTCTTCTTGCTTGCTCACTAGGAATGCCCGCATCCGGAAGTCCGGGTTATTGACGCACCGCCCGCTGACCTTGTCATATTCCCAACCGTGACCGTCGCAAACGAATACGTCATCGCCGATGTCTTCTACCTCACCGCCTTGGTGTGGGCACATGGTGGAAAGCATCCGGTAGCCTTCGTCGGATTTGACCAAAAAGTAGTTCGCCGTTCCCACTTTTACCAGTTTGGGCAGGTCGGTGAAATCGGACTCGGGACCCAGGTCCATCTTGACCTTCTTGGACCGAGAGAACCCGCTTACCTGGCGCATAGATATTCGGTTTACCTGATTGTCTTGAGCCATGAAATTGCTTTTCCTCGGAGTGTGGATCATCGGTAGTATATCAAAGGCCGAGGAAACCGGCCACAGACACCAGAAGCTCATATTGAATAGCAGACGACGGTCCAGACATTCCGGTAGAGACGGTGCTCCTGACGTTCGTCCTACCAGATACCGGAAAATCCCTCAGCCCCATTTGAGGAAAGGGTATTACGTTTCCGCGACGTTGCCACAGTAGTGACGGGTTTTAAACTAGCCCCTAGCGGTTAGGGATGACGAAGACTGATGCTTACCGATAGCAAACTTGAATCGCGATCTAACGTCTACGAACTGCCGGCGGCATCTAACCAGTCCGAACAGATGCGATGGTCGGATGCCTCCCGTCACGTCATGGTGGGACTGGCCTTCTTTCTGGCGGCCCATTCGCCTATGCCCTGGGTGGAGGGGTAACGTTTAACATTGCTCTGCGGATGCAGTGGGGCAATGAAATCTACCAGGAGTCTGCGAAGCGACGGTCCATAAAGACGGGTCTGCCTCCCAGCACAGTCAGCACTGGTCGGATATGTTTGATGGACTCCGTAGCGGCAGATAGGGGATCGGTATCGACCAGCACTAAGTCGGCCAGTTTGCCGGAAGTTATCGAACCTTTGTCTGCAACCGTGCCCTCGGCCCAGGCTGCGGCCAGGGTATACATACGGAGCGCTGACTCCAAGTCGACCATTTGGCCGTTGCCGTGTTCGCCAACAGGTCTCCTGTCCGAGGCCAAACCGTTCGCTGCGCTGTAGATAGCCGGCCAGGGATTGGGGTCGATGACTGGAGCGTCTGAGCCGAATGCGAGGGATATTCCGGCCCG
>CAZYBD010000195.1:0-8068 GCA_964645515.1 uncultured Dehalococcoidia bacterium
GCTGGACCTGACCGCTTCGCCAGCTTTACATGTTCCACCAACCGGTGCGGTCCGTTACGAAATGGAGGTCACCACTCGGAGACCATTCGGGTTGGAAGATCGACTCGTCTTTCCCACCAACGACCACTTGCGGCTGTCCCAACTGCCCCTGCTGATCGAATGAAGCTATTAAAAGCTCGGAGCCGTCCCAGGGCATGTTAGGATGGTTCCAAGCCAACCAGGCCAGTGTGCTGCCGTCCGGACTGATCCGAGGGGTCGAGCAGAAGTCCGAGGCCGAATAGAGAACCTCTTGTCGACCGTTGCCACCGGAATCGATCGCGACGACGGCATTTTTCGGCTCAGCATTCCCGGAGTGGTCTTCCCGGATAAGCACTATACGACCGCGCTGGCGGTCCATCACGCCGTCGGCATACCGTAACGGCCTATCGGAAGTAATTGCAACGGGTGTTTTTTGCTGGTCTTGACGGTAGAGGCGTTGATCGGTGTAATTCGAGAAATAGACAGTGCCAGAATCTACCAAGAACGCTCCCCCTCCGTATTCGTGGACCTTGGAGCGAGCACTGTAGGGTTTAGGGGTCATATCGACGACATCTCCCGACGTGCTACGCCGCACCACCACCATACGCCCACCTTCCGCAGGACGCATTTCCACCCAGTACACATCGGTGCCATCCAACGCCACTTGTCCCAGACCTACTGCGCCCGCGACAATCAGGTCGGTGGTAATTGGAGATTTCCAGGAGCCATAGGGGGCAACATCAGGCACGTTGGGTACCGCCTAAAAGGGTCATTTAACCGGCGCTGAGTATGCTTGGTTCGTTAGCTTAGCGTCAATCCCTTCGCCAATCGGTCTTGAATGTATTTAATCATCCGTTTGGCGCTTTTGTGGGAAAAGTCCCAGACGATACGTGTTTGCCAGAAATCCTATAAAGAAAATCACTGTTTCTGTGCGAAACTCAATGCCAACGACGATACAGGTTCGCCCATATCTCACATAGACGATAAGAATGTCGTACAGATGTCCTATCGGGACTTTCGGTGGGTCCACTGCCGGGGGAAGGTGGGTGGGGTTCAAGAGAACTGTCAGGAAATCATGAGGCTGAATACTGGAGTAGTACTGTTCAGCACGGACATTCTACCCGGCTGCTATTGTGGAGCGGTTGGAGTTGGAATTCCCTCTCTTCTACGACTCCGACAAAACCCGGCCATAAAGTACGGCGTTTACAACTTCCTGCTGGACTCTCTGGCGACGACATAGCCCTTGGTGATCGGAATTCGGGGAAGATACGCCGGATTTTCCTCGGCAAAACCCGCTACAAGCAGGCCTCCAAGAAACAAATAATCAACGCCTTGCCCAAGGTTGACTAGAAGCGCCGGGTCAGAACAACTCATTCAGTTCCCGTTCCAATTGGTCGGCGGCCGATATACCGCTTTGGGTAACGTTTTCCCCACGCCCCAGCGATTCGTATAGCTCCGCGCCGTACTCTCTGGTACGCACCACCACCGGAAGTGGCAACCCGTGTCCAAAAACTAGTGCCTGTTGCTTTGCTTCCAGGCGCGCTAACACCGACCTTAATTGCCGGCTCCCCGGGGTGCCTGATAGCACTGCTTCCACATCTCGTTCGTTGTCCAGCAAACAAGTAAAGCGTGTGCCGATCTGGCTCATCACTTCATCTTCAATACCGCTAGGACGTTGGTCGATAACCATCAAAGTTACGTTGTATTTACGCAGCTCCCGGGCAATAGTGCCGAATATTGTCTGAGAGGCGACAGCCGGGTTGAGGAATTTATGGGCCTCTTCGATGACGATTATCAAGGGACGGGGTTCCCGAGCACCGCCGCCCATGGACAACTCTTTGACCTCAACATATTTCTGATGAATGCGACGTGTAAGCAGGTTGCAAACCAGTATGTAGGCGGAAAGATCGTCGCCGTACCTCCCGAATTCCAGCACCACGTGTCGACCTCGCTCCAGATGTTCGATAATCCGGGCAGATGCGTCTTCCCGGCTATGTTCAACAAGGAAATTGTAACGGGTTAGCCGTCCTAAGCGGTTGTAGAGGGCTCTAAGCGCCCCGGCGTTTACCTCCAATTGGCCAGCCAGATCCAGTAAGGAACCCTGGCGTCCCACCTCCAGGAACTCTTTCAGCCACGTGTCTTCACCAAAACGTTCGCGCAGGTTGAAGGCCGCAGAGGCGGCTACCTGGGAAAGATTTAATGTTTCTCGCAACAGCTCTACATCTTCGGGCTCGATGTGATTGTAGCCCAATCGGACGGTCTCATCGGGAGTAGCGCCCCTGCGGCGAGAGTTTTCTTCGTCAAGCGTGAAGGTCGAAACCTTGGAGCCAAAAAGCTGTTTCAGTCCCTTTACGTTCATACCACGGTCGGTGTCTTGGCCTTGCCAACCGTATTCGCTATGCATGTCGAATATCAGTGAAGACGCCTGCCCAACCTGCAAGATCCCGGCTAGCAACAGCCTGGTCAAGAAAGTTTTGCCGGTCCCGCTCTTCCCGAACACACCTATCGAGCGCTTGGTCAGCTCGTTCAGGTCCAGGCACAGCTTGGTCTCCATATCCAGCGGGTTGCCGATCCAGAAGTTCCCGTCGTCCTCGCTGCCAAAAACCAGTTCCACATCCATCTGAGAGGCCGAGAAGACTCGCGAAAAGTGAGAAGGGATGTTCTTGGCAGCGGCTGGCGGTTCGCCGCCGCCCAAAACCTCCGGCATCGTCAACTGGGGCAAAACTGAGACAGTGCCAAAAGCAACGGTCCCTTGGAGCACTTCGGTAACGAAAGGGTCGTCACCAGGCAGGGGAGTGAACTTGAGGCGCGGGTCGGTACTGCCGAGCCCGACATTGGTCACCACTCCGAAGAAGCGGTTCTCTGAGCCCTGAATCGTTACGAACGTTCCTACTTTGACCCTCTCCACAGATATGCCAGCGTCTAGTCTCACTTCCACACCCTCGGTTAGCGAACCCTCGATGACCATCCCTAATGGCTGCCCTCCGGAGCCTTCGAACGAATGAGCATTAACAGGGCGATCATGGGAATACGCCTGGGGCACGGCGCAACCCTTTGAATGATGGAATTGAGTCTGGCCACGTCTCCGGATAGCTCTACGGCCAATCGTTTACAGGCTCTCGCCAGAAATTCTTGCGGCGACCGGTGCGCCGCTGCGGTCTGGCGCAAACAGGCCCCAACGATCTCGTCGGCGTGGGGTAGCCCCGAATTCAGCAACAGATGTAACAGCTCCATAGATGCGGTAAATGCGGCAACCTCCTCCGTGCTGCAAGCGAAGACAAAGGAATGAATTTTGGGAGGTAACGGCGGCAGGTACTGACGAACGCTGTCACCCTCGCCGTGGCCGGCGATCACCACCTCTATTCTGGAAGTCAAGAGTCGAGCCAATTGTGGGTTGCCACGGAGTACCTCTTCTTCGGAGGAAGCTGCCTCGCCCCTGGCCAGCACCGGCCGCGCCGAGTCCAAAGGCTCAGTGATGATCCGACTTACCACTCCGTAGATGGGAGGCGAATCCGTGCGCACCAAGCCTCCCAGGGGCGGCGCTCCGTCCATTTGATAACACTGGGCCACAAACGAAGTCGAGGTGGACTCGACAACCTCACCCACGCGGCGACACATCAAACCTTCAGAGGAGAAAACAGGCATCCGCATCACATTCCACACCGGTATCTTGCCGTCGGCTGGGCGGCCGGCGGCAAGAGCATACCATAAATGAACAGGAGGCTCCCGTAGAAAACGCCATTAAACGCAACGAGACCCGTCTCCAGTCCACGGACTCGAATTTTCTGTCAAATGACTGTGGAATAAGCAATAATAGAGCTATGTCTCGGCCAAGGCTGGTGTAGCCTGAGGAGTATCCTATGCGGGTCTTGCTCATTGCCAGCAACCGCCACGACCAATTAAACAGCCGCATGAACGCCCAACCCCTGCCTATCGGGCTGGCGTATGTGGCCAGTTATCTTGACCACGACCGCCATCAGGTTAGAGTGCTGGATCTAATGTTTTCTGAAGATTATCTGGGAGACGTCGAGAGCACCCTCACGGAGTTCCAACCTGAGGCCGTGGGGATATCTCTGAGGAACCTGAGCAACCATAGCTACCTGAACACCAAATGGGAGCTGCCCATAACCAAAGAAGTCATCGAAAAGATCAGGGAAGTCAGCGATGCAACCGTTATTTGTGGCGGCCCGGCTTTCAGCATCCTCCCCAAAGAGTGTTTCAATTATCTCAGCCCCGACCTTGGGGTCGCCGGCGACGGTGGCGAGACCTTCGCCGAGCTGAACAACTGCCTAGAAGACGGTCAGCCCGGAATCCACAGTCTGCCAGGCCTGGTCTACCGAATCGATGGGCAGACGGTGATGAACGAGAATTTCTGTACTTCGGACTTTACCAAACGACCGCTCCTGGAAAACCTAGACATGACCAAATACCAACGGGCCGGCTTCGGTATAGGCGTGTTGACCAAGTTGGGAAGCTTCCATTACCCCAGCAGCGCCGACCGGGCGCAAATCTACGAAGCCGGCTGGCGAGTTATCCGGCCCATAGACGAAGTAGTAGCCGAGGTCAAAGAGATGAAGGACCGCTACGACCTACGCAAGGTGTTCTTCATAGACAACGGATTCAATCTCCCGCTGGAGCACGCCAAGTCGCTGTGCAACGCCCTTATTGAAGCTAACCTGAAGCTGATTTGGAACACTTGCCTCGCGCCGTTCGACTGCGACGCCGAACTTGTGAGGATGATGAAGCAGGCCGGCTGCGCGCTGGTTATGCTGACCAATACCGGCAGCGACTCCCACGACACCGGAGACCTGAACGAGGATTTGAGACAGTTACAGGAAGTGACCAAGCTGTGCGAGGAAGGCATGCTGCGCTACATCGTTTCTCGCACGTTTGGCGAACCTGGAGACACTCTGGAGACCGTGGACCAGAAACTCCAGTTTCTTCGCAGTATCAGACCGGCGATGGCCAACCTGAGAGTGGGGGTCAGCGTCATACCGGGAACGCCGTTGGCGTCGACCGCCTTGAAAGAGGGGCTTATCGCAGACGAAAGCGACTTGATCAGACCTACGTTCTACGTGGCGGAAGATGTCAGAGACTGGATCGTGGACTACCTGAGGGAAGACGTCGCCCTTAACCCTCGCTGGAACCTATGGTAGCCATTTCGAACCCAACTTGGGGCTGGGGAATCCTCAGACCCAAGTGAACGAACGCCCGACCTAATCCGATGCACAGTGCGCCGTAAACCTAAAGCGGGCTGGGCCAGTGCCCAAACCAAGTAGGCAGCTGTAATCCAGGCAGTAACAATTCCCGTTAACGTTAGTAAAACTATCGCTCGCCACATTCTATTGCACCACCGAGAAGGGCGAAATTCTAGGAAATCCGTGTAATCCTTACTTACAATCTAGCATATTATGTAATGCATTGATTGCCCTAGAGAGCGAAGTTTCGACAGTCTGAGGGCTCGGAACATACTAGGTCAGTATGGCAGCCTCGGCTCAGGAGTCGGTTTCTGACCCGGTAACAGGCTTGAGTTCCTGGGTCCTTTCGGGGGCGATCCCTCCCTCGTCTGCCGCGATTGCACTTTCCATTGCCCTTATCGCCACTTCGATCTGCCTGTCGTCAGGCTGCCGGGTGGTCAATCGCTGCAACCACAGTCCTGGTTTGGACAGCGCCTGGCCTATGAGCGAGTCCTGGTGGGTCCCGCTGTACCTAATGATCTCGTAGCTGATGGCCGCAATCACCGGCAGCAGCAATATCCGGGAGGCTATGCGCCATTCGAGAGGCGGTCCCAACAAGAGCGCGAATACGAACACTGATACCACTACCACAGTCAGCAAAAATGCGGTGCCACACCGTGGATGAGGAGTTCCGAACTTGCGAACGTTGTCCACGTTCAGAGGCAAGCCGGCCTCGTGGGCGTGGACAGTCATGTGTTCGGCGCCGTGGTAGGCGAAAACCCGTTTAACGTCGGGCAACAAGCCGATAATTGAGATGTAGCCAACCAGGATTGTCAGCCGTAACACACCTTCAATGATCTCGCTCAACAGATTCGAATGGATCAACGGGGCCAAAGCCCATACGATACCCAGCGGCAAAAGGAAGAAGAGGCTGATCCCGAAGACCAGCGACACGGCCAGCGTAGTTGCCATTACGACAGTAGGTATCCCTTCGTCTTTCTCGTTGTTCGACGCGGGATCCATCACCGCCAAGTTTGCCGACATCTGGAGGGACTTGATCCCAAGAATCATGGTCTCCAACAGGGTCAGGAACCCCCGCACCAAGGGAATACGGCGCAGTCGGCCGTTGTAGAGCGGGTTCAGTGCTTCCTGCCGCTGCTCAATCGTCCCGTCTTCCCGTCGCACCGCCAGGCTGAAAAACTTTTTGCCGCGGATCATCACGCCTTCAATGACCGCTTGACCGCCATACATGTGCGGCGGTTGGTGAGTCGACTGGTTAGCCACGGATGCGCCTCTAATTCTCCAAGCTGAGGGGTTACGAGGTATTTACCGGGGGCCCTGAAGAACCCAGGGGGCCAAAAAGGAAAATCGAGGGTTGAAGCCCGCGATTTTTCGATCTACTGCAATCCTACTGAAGGTTGTAACGCCGTCGCATCCGCTCTATGCGGCCCTGCGTGTCCACGATCCGCTGCTCTCCGGTGTAGAAAGGGTGGCATTTGCTGCACACCTCCACCCGCAACGTAGGCTTAGTTGCGCCCGTCTCAAATACGTTACCGCAAGAGCAGGTCACCGTGGAGCTGTAAAATTCGGGATGGATTTCTGGCTTCATGATCTCCTTGGACTTTGCCTTTCACCAGGACTAGGTCTGAGCCGGTGTCCGGCCGTATTATATTGGTTGCAATTCCGGTTGATTGGCCCCCCAAGACTACGACGCCACCATTGGATAGACACTGACCCGCCGTTTTCCTTTGGCGGCCCATTCGTATTTGACTTCGCCGTCGGTCGTGGCAAATAGGGTGTAGTCCCGTCCCAGACCCACGTTGTTGCCAGGCCTGATTCTAGTGCCCCGCTGACGGACCAAAATGGAGCCACAAGTAACTCTTTCGCCCCCGTACCGTTTCACGCCCAGCCGTTTGGCATTGCTGTCACGTCCGTTATTAGTGCTTCCGCCTGCTTTCTTATGAGCCATCGTTCTCACCTGTAGACTCAGCCCCAGCGGGTGCGGCGGCAGCCCTTCGTCTGCCACCCTTAGCCGGGGGCTGAGTTATCTGAATATCTTGGATCAATAACCGAGTAAACGGCTGGCGGTGACCACGCTTTCGGCGGTACCTGGTCTTGGCTTTGTATTTGAAGACCATCAGCTTACGGTCACGGTAGTGTCGCTGCACCTGGGCCAGCACTTTGGCACCAGGAATATGAGGTGAACCCACTGTGACCTGTCCATCTTCCGAAACCGCCAGGACCTCCCGGAATTCAGCCACCGAATCGATTTCGTTGGGGAGCATTTCAACGTCCAGGGTGTCCCCCGGCTTCACTCGATACTGCTTGCCACCGGTCTTGAAGACTGCGTAATCCATAACAACTCCGAAAATTCATACTACGGGAGGCCAATGAGACTGTCAAGGAACTTCCGGCCCGCCCAAACACCATTCCAGCCGGTCTACTGGATGGTTGGCAAAGCCAGTGGGTTGAATTGGTGCTTACCAGTCCGGGCCCCGGAAATACGAATGTCAAACACCGTGATATATAATGCAAAGAGTTCGATTGCGAACGCCTAAGTCAGACGCAATCCGTAGATTTGCCTTGTATTTGTGCCTGCCATATGCCGGACCTTAGCGGAAAGGACCTGAGAGAGGCTTTCGCCCAAGCCTCGGTCCGCCTCGACGAGTACCGAGAAACCATTAACGCTCTCAACGTGTTTCCTGTACCCGACGGCGACACCGGCACCAACATGCTGCTCACCATAAGGGCCGCTATGGAACGTTGTCCCGAGGGAGACGACCTATCGGTAGCTGAAATTGCGTCACAAATGGCTCAAGGGGCGTTCTTCGGCGCCCGCGGCAACAGCGGGGTGATCCTCTCTCAGTTTTTCC
>CAZYBD010000196.1:0-14323 GCA_964645515.1 uncultured Dehalococcoidia bacterium
CCTATTTTCGTTTTCGGCCCTCCAGTCAGTGGCCATAGCGGTGCTTTTGGTTACGGATACCCTGTCTATGGTCTATGTCTTCGCCGTCATATTGGGGGCCGGGTTTGGCGGGCGTAACCCCCTCGTTGCGGCCATCAGGGGTATCTATTTTGGGCGTAAGGCCTTCGCCAGCATCACGGGAATTGCCTCCGTACCGCAGAACGTGCTGCTGCTGGTGGCACCGCTCTACGCGGGGCTGGTATTCGATACCACGGGCAGTTATACGATTCCGTTCGCCACAATCGCCATCATCAGCTTGGCCGGCTCGGCCTGTTTCTTATTCTTGGGTAGTCCTTCTGGCGCACCTTCTCAACCTGCCACCCAGACTGCCCACTAGTCGACACGTGCCAAAAGCAGGTCCCTGACTTCCCGTATCGTAGCCTCGATCCAGGTATCGGCTCTGGCTGAGGTACGGGCCCGCCGTTCACGCCCAAAGGCCTGGTCATCGATGTCGGGATTTTCGGCACGGATGCTCTCTTCGATCTCGTGCATCTCTCGCTCCGCGATCTCCGGACGCTCTATCCAGTGACAGATGTAGCGGTGGTCGCCCGTATAAAACACTGCCACCGGGATCGACATCCACTGGTCATTTTTCAGGAACTCGTTCATTATGTCGTGGTGCTGGTCTCGAGGGAAAACACTCATTTCCAATCCTGCTGCCTCGGCAATGCGGGCCAACACCGGTAGACCGCGGACTACGTCACCGCACCAGTCTTCCCCCAACACCAACATCTTCTCGGGACCGTCAGGCCTAGCCGCCAAATCTTTAAAGACCTGAGCGTCTGCCGGGGCTATTGCACAACTATCATAGAAGGCTTGCATCCTGGCTTTGTTGACGTTGATCTGATTGATATAAGTAGAATAACTTAACCCTTCAGAGAACCGCTCTGGTGTTACGACACTCGTTTCTCGTGGCATTTCGCTCCTCACATCATGTCTGTGCGGGTATTGGGGAGTGACCAGAGTTATCCCTTGGAGCACTAGACGAGCCGACGGCCCGTCAACCGATCTCTCAACCGGTCATTCCCTCGAACCCCACCTCTACCTTGCCGTCAGGATAGATGATAATGGGAACGGTGTCGGCGTACCAAAGGGCGTCGTCTAAGGTCTCTTGGGCCTGGTCTACCCGTCGTTCCTCGTATTCAATCCCTTGTTTCTTCCATGAGGTCCGCAGTGCATCGCAGGCCGGACATACTGTCAGCGTGTAGACGATGGGAACATCGGTCATGAACGGCCCCCATTGCTAGAAGTTGCTTTGAGTTACCCAGCTCAATAGGTTATTTTACAGCGACCATGAACCAGTGTCATATGGGTTTCTTGTCTGCTTCTGGCCTCACAGCTATAATGGCGCTGGCGCGCGGGCAGCACTGCAAGAAAGCCGACCCGCTCACGACAACAACAACCGGAGGAACCATGTTTGCCCTTTTCGTCACCGTCAAAATCAAACCCGGACACCGGGACGCTTTTATCGAAGCCACTATGGGGGACGCCATCGGGTCCAACAACGATGAGCCAGGTTGCTTGCGGTTCGACGTCTTAGCGGACAACAACGACGCCAACACAGTCTACCTGTACGAAGTCTACAAGGATCGCGAATCGTGGGAGGTCGCCCACCGTGGCATGCCGCACTACACCAAGTGGCGTGAGACGGTCGGCGACTGGTTTGACGGCGATCCGGTACGGATTGAAACCACCCCCTTATACAAGAAAGAGGAAGGGCGAGTGAGCTAGTAGCTCCAGAGTTTCGGTTGTGGACGGTCCGGAAACCGTCGAAGGGCTCCCTAGGTGAGTAAGTGGTTCGACAAGTCCACACATAACGCCCAGATACAGGCGCTCGACTCCCAGCGCCGGTTTCTGGGGAAGTGGGTTAGCGAAGGCGGGAGAGACGGCGAGTTCTATTTTCCAACTAGATTAGCTTTGGACAAAGAATCTTTCCACAGAGTTCAATATCCCCGCTGGTCATGACCTACAAGGGCAGGTCACGACCAGCGCGCTGACCCGAGGCCTACCAAAGGGGGCTAGGAGGCACAACGGCAGGGAGGGACTATGCTAGAAGAGATCAGAACTAAAAGATATCGAGGCAACCCTGGAAGACCTTGAGAGCCAGTGCACCAGAACCTGGGGATCCTCAGGCTTGCCGTTCTTAACGAACAGGAGTTCGTCGAGGCCAATAAAATGGCCCGAGTCCTACAGTCGGCTTTCCAAGACAGCAAAGAGACTTTAGCTCAATGGATAGAGGGACAGACTGGGCGGGAACAGACGCTAGAACTGGTTCCCGGGATAATCAAGACATTATTAGAAGACTTCCAGCAAATGGAACCTAGGGTGCAGAAGGCTCATCTGCAAACGATACTCAAGGCCGCCCACGCAAGTAAGGACAAGATCGAGTTGGAATTCAAGGTTTAGATGAGTTCGCTGCGGCAGATGATCAGTCTCCGGCCATAGGTCACTGCTTACTCACCCTCAGGTGGAGGCTAAAGAACCTGCCGCTAGACCATTCAGTGAGGCATTAGCGGCCGGATGCCTTTTCACGCTAATCCCGGAAGCCGTTTTCCTCTCTCCACTGCAGATAGGCGTTCAGGCCCGCAGATAGATCGTACTTTGCGGTAAAACCAATGTCGTCGCGTAGTCTGGAAACATCCAACCGAGGTCTGGACGTCTCCAAAGAAATCCCTCCGTCGTCGCCCGGACTAGCCTCCACCACCTGGACGTCGGGCCTCGACTCTTTGATAGTGTCGATAATATCTCCCAGGGTTAGCCAGCGACCTGTAGATACGTTGTAAGCGAAGTGGGAAGGACTAGGTGCGTCCAACACACTGCAGATCCCGTTGGCGATGTCCGCTACATAGGCGAAGTCGTTGCCTTGGCTGCGGTCACCGACGACAATGGGCTCTCCGCAAACGACCCTCCGAGTGAGTTCTTTCAGCACCGACTGGTTGGCCCGATGGCCGGTGACACGCTCCATGGGACCATACGGGGCGGTCAAGCGGGTGGCGACGGTCTGGAAGCTATGTATCTCACCGAAGCGGCTAGTCAACAACTCGCTGGTGTATTTAGTTGACTCATAAAGGGTGTGGGGGCGAAGAACGGCGTCCTCCCGAAGCGTTCCTTCCGATACAGGATGGTTGCCGTAGACGGAGGCCGAACTGACGTAGAGGAAGCGTTGGGGTTTAATCCTCCGTGCCAATTCGAGCAAGTTGGTCGTGCCGACAACATTGATGTCCACAATGGGGCGGCTGCGACTGGCTTCTACCTCGGGCAGAACCCCGGTGAACACGGCGGCGTGAACGATCTTATCAATGTGATGGTCTTCTGCCTGCTCCAGGTCGGCTGGGGCCAGAATGTCCCCTTGGAGGAAGGTGATCCGATCTGCCCATGGCTCGACGTACCGGGTGACCAGATCGCCAGGTGGGATGATGTCGAAGCAAACGACCTGGTGACCTCGTTGGGCCAAGGTCCTCACAATGTTGCTACCGACGAACCCGGTGCCTCCTGTTACGAGAGTGGCCATAGCTTCATCTCCTGTTCGACGTTACCTAAGGCGCAGCCTCTAACATACCATGAGCCGCGCTAGCCTAGGCTTAATGCACGAACGAGCTGCCTCTTTAGTATGAACCGAAGAAGAATAATTGCGTACACTTCGTCACTGCTAACGGACTAAGGGGCTAAACCCGGCGCTCCAAAACCCGGCGTAGGGCACCCACAAATGTATCGACTTCTGGTTCTCCTAGGACGGTAGATATGGCACCCACCAGGTTGGGCGCCATTAATATTCCCTCGTTCATGAGCCCCAAGAAAACTTGGTGGCGGAAGTCCGGGTCTTCGGCTGCTATATCCCGGTAGCCGACAATGGCGTCTTGGGTGAAGTGGATACCGAACAAGGACCCCAACCCTGTAACCTCCACCGGCACCTCTAGATCCGCTCCCACACGTCTGACACCTTGTCGCAGGTATTCCGTGACCTCAGCCAAGCGACGGTAAACTTGGGGCGTCAATTGTTCCATGGTCACCGCTCCGGCAAGCATGGTAGCAGGGTTGGCGTTGAAGGTCCCCGCGTGGGTTACTTTGGGACCGCCGACCGGGTCGTACAGCTCCATGATGTCCCTGCGCCCGCCAAAAGCGCCTACCGAAAATCCCCCGCCGATAATTTTACCCAGAGATGTCATGTCCGGTGTGATCCCGTAAAGCTCTTGGACTCCTCCCGGCGCTGCTCGAAAGCTGATCACCTCGTCGAAGATGAGAACGATTCCGTTGGCACGAGTGAAATCACGGAGGATGGCAAGAAATTCCGGGGTCGCTGGCAACATCCCCACAGACCCTAAAACCGGTTCGACAATTACTGCGGCCAGTTCGTTTTTGTGCTCCTCCAGCACCTGCAGTGCCGACCCCAGCTCGTTGAACGGCATCACAACCACCGAGTCCAAAACGCCGTGCGCCAACCCTTCAGTTGCCGGCAACGGTTCAGGCCTGGCCCGGTCGCCCGCTTGTGCCGGGTCCACACGCACACTGACACTTACTACGTCGTGTGTGCCGTGGTAACCGCCTTCAACCTTGGCAATCAAACTCTTGCCAGTGATCGCTCTGGCGGCTCGGATGGTATTCATCGTGGCCTCGGTCCCGGAGTTGGTGAAACGGACCATCTCGAAACTGGGGATGCGCTGGCAGAGAATCCTGGCCAGCCGCACCTGGTGCGGGTTAGGGGCGTTATAGACCACTCCTTCGTCAAGCTGTTGCTTGACGGCGTCGACCACCGGTTTGGGGGAATGACCCAGAATCAACGTGGTCATAGTCCCTATGAAGTCCAACCGGGCCATGCCATCGGCGTCAATCACGCGTGCCCCTGAGGCCCGGTCCACAAAAACGGGGTACGGTTCCCAGAAGATGGAGTTCCGGCTGTCACCGCCCGGCAGGAATTCCCTGGCCTCTTCCCAGATTGCACGGGACTTGGGTGTCGCCTGCAGGTATCGATCCAATTCATGGTTGGCGTCTGTAATTGTTCCCTCCTCCTACTCGGTTGCATTTCGGCCACCGAGCCAGATTGATTATAACAACTCACCGTTAGCAACCTTGACTCAATCTTTGGTGCTTCTCTACAATTCCAGAGTTGCCACAACACGTGGCTGAAATCTGGCCCTCATCGAGAAGCAATGCCACTCCAACCGCCTCAACATGACCGACTCTTACCACCCTACCGTGTCCTTGACCTAAGCGGGCCGGAGGCCGTCTTTTGCGGCAAGTTACTGGCTGACTACGGCGCGGACGTGGTCAAAGTAGAGCCGCCCAACGGTGACCCCACCCGCGCCTCCGCGCCCTTCGCTGGCGACCAAGCCGGCCCCGAGCGCAGCCTCTATTTCCTGTTCTACAACACCAACAAACGATCGATAACACTGAACCTGGAATCAAGCCCCGGCCAATCTCTATTTAAACAGCTGGTCGCCGACGCCGACGTTGTTCTGGAAAGCTATCCGGTCGGGTATCTGGCATCTCTGGGACTGGACTACGAGGCGTTAAAAGAAATCAATCCGAGATTGGTCATGGCCTCGGTCACTCCGTTCGGGCAGCCCGGCCCCTGGAAAAACTACAAGTCCTCGGACCTCATCGCATTAGCCTCCAGCGGGGTCATGCAGATCACCGGCGACCCCGACGGCCCGCCACTGCGGCAAGGGAACGAGCAGTCCCACTTCCCTGGGGCCCAATATGCTGCCACGTCAATCTTGGCGGCCCTCTACTATCGAGATATGCTCGAAGGGACGGGGCAATACATCGACGTCTCGCTGCAGGAGTCGCTCATCACCTATTACACGGACGCCCATCCCGCCCTGGCATGGAAACAGATGCAAGAGAACGTGACCAGGGTGGGCCACAACTCGACCCTAGTGGTACCTCTGGGCGCTTACCCCAGCCAGGACGGTTGGATTTCTGCCGGGATAATCACACCCCGTGAGTGGGACTCGTTGGCTGAGTGGATTTACGAGGTTACCGGCAACGAAGAAATATTGAGCGAGGACTACAAGGGCGGCAACCAAGACCGGGCCCCCTACAACGACATTATCACGGCCCTGGTCATAGACTTTACCACCAGGTTTACCAGCGAACACCTCTTCCATGAGGGCCAGCGGCGCAACCTAGTGTTTATCCCCGTGAACTCGGTGTCCGACCTGTTGGCCGATCCTCAACTGGAGGCCAGCAACTTCTGGTTCGAATTGGACCATCCGGAAGTCGGCCGTCTCAAATACCCGCTGGGCGTATACGACAGCGAGGAGGTATCCCCTGGCACCGCCCCGGCGCCCAAATTAGGGCAAGCCAACGACTCAGTCTACGGCCACGAGCTAGGGTTGAAGCCGGCGGAGCTGGAATCCCTAAAAGAACAAGGCGTCATATAGCGTCCTCTGTCCACCAGTAAAAACAACAATTAGAGGCAAGAATGCCCAATAAGGCGTTGGAAGGAATCAGAGTCCTAGAGCTGGGGCCCTATGTGGCACTGCCCCTTACCGGGCGCATCCTGGCTTCTATGGGCGCCGAGGTTATCAAGGTCGAGACCAACAAGGTCTTGGACGAAATGTCCTTCATTCCCGCTTGGTCCCGGGGGGCCGGACAACCCGAATTCCAGCGAGCTAAGAAAAGAGTTTCTCTAGACGTCCGCACCCCGGGGGGGCTTGAAGTATTCAAGGAATTGGTCAAAATCAGCGACGTCTTCATGACCAACTTCCGGCGCAACATTCTCGACCGTTGGGGCATAGATTTCCCCGACGTGCGGCGGCTGCGCCCCGACATTATCCTAATGTGGCAGACCGGCCTGGGGGGTATCGGCCCCTACTATACATATAAGTCCTACGGGATTTTGGTTCAGCACATGGGCGGCGTTTCGTTAATGAGCGGCGACGAAGGGTCACCCCCAGCCGCCATCAATACTTCTTACTCAGACTACCACACCGGAGTCTTTCAACCGGCGGCCATCCTAGGCGCTCTGATGCGCCGGCGGCTGACCGGCGAGCCAGCGACCATGGAATCGTCTATTTTCAAGTCTGGAGCGGTGACTGCCGGGCCATCGGCACTGGACTACCAGGCCAACGGCAGGTTGCCGGCGCGGATTGCCAACCGCGACCCGATGTTCGTCCCTCACGGCGTCTACCCCTGCAAGGGCGAAGACCGCTGGTGCGCCATAGCCGTACAGACGGAGGAGCAGTGGGAGTCGTTCTGTAGGTTGTTGGGAAACCCAGACTGGTGCCACGAGTTGGAGTTCGCCGATGTCCAGAGTCGCCGGGCCAACCAGAACCGGTTGGACGAGTTGATCGGCCAATGGACAGCCGGACGCACCGCCGAGGAGGCGATGAGCGGCCTGCAACAGGCTGGAGTCCCAGCCAGCATTGTCTCCCAAGGTCAAGACCTATACGACAACCCCCACTTATCCTCTCGAGGGTTTTACCGGGCCTCACCCTACTACGTGGCTCAAAAGGGGACCCCGGCGTACAAATGGGAAGCGGGCGAAAGTATTGCCTGGAGCTCGCCGGTGAACATGTCTGAATCGCCGCTGGAATTCTGCCACTACAGCAACATCGGCGAAGACAACGACTTCGTATTCCAGGAGATTCTGGGCATGTCAGAATCCGAGGTCAGACGTCTCGAGGGGAACGGGGCGCTTTACTGAAAACTCGTTGGCCCAAAGAACTAGGGCTGTTCGGCGCTGCGGTCGCCAGAAATGGGACCCTGCCTATTCTTACTCCTCGTCGGAATCAGGATTGGCCAGAGTCGAGTCTCGCACGTCTGGATCAGCTGCTCCGTATCATCAAGCCGACAGAACCGGCCTTGGCGGTGAGTGCTCTTCATATCCAAGTCAATGACTTGGACCTCAAGTAGTCCACGAAATGCTGTACGGCATCCCATTATGCACAGGTTCTCCTGTCATTGACCTTGACTTCGGCCTGATTTAGCTGGTACTGCAACTGCTTTAGGTTTTTGATTCCCCGCCCCAACCATGATTCCTTGACGCCTTGCTTCTAATGAACATTTATCTCTCCGCTTGCACGTTCCAGCCTCCCCCAGCGCCAGCACGTTGATCAGATGAAATGAATGGTAGACCCGAGTTGTCAGCAAGCGTCCCAGAGATGGGCAAATCCTGTTCGAAGGATTTCGCCCCGTCAAGAGAAACCAAACTGTTATCCAACATCACTGTCTCCTGTCCGGTCTCTGGCCGCATTTTGGAGATTATTGGGTCACGTACCCGCCGTCCACCGCCATGTTGTGACCGGTGACGAACGACGCGGCATCGGAAGACAGCCATAGGACCGCCGCAGCGATCTCCTCAGGCTGGCCCAACCGCCCTACCGGGTGTCGGGAGACCACCTGATCGAGCATGTCCTCGTCGGCAGCAAAGAGCGGCTGAGTCATAGGGGTATCAATATAGCCTGGGCAGACCGAGTTGATGCGTACATTCTTATCGGCATACTCTAAGGCTGCCGCTTTGGTCAGCCCGACCACGCCGTGTTTGGATGCCATA
This sequence comes from uncultured Dehalococcoidia bacterium, assembly GCA_964645515.1. Lineage (GTDB taxonomy): Bacteria > Chloroflexota > Dehalococcoidia > Lucifugimonadales > UBA3495 > VXOI01. The sequence goes on from CAZYBD010000196.1 coordinate 8,537, forward strand.
TAGGCCACATTGTTCGTGGTAGCAGTTAGTCCGAAGATAGATGCGGTGTTCACGATAGCACCACCACCTTGGGCCACCATGTGCGGAATTTCGGCTTTCATAGACAGCCATACGCCTTTGAGGTTTATGTTGAGCACCTGGTCCCAGTCTTCTTCTAAATAGTCGGCCGTGAGGTGCCTGTGGTGCCTCCCGGATACACCAGCGTTGTTAAAGGCGTAGTCCAAGCGCCCGAAACGTTCCAGAGTTTCGTTCACCATACCCATGGTTCCGGCGTGGGTGGCCACATCAGCGCGAACCAAAATGGCGCCGCCACCATTTTCTTTGATCCCTTGCACGGTCTCCTCCCCGCCTTCCACATTGAGGTCGACGACCGCCACCATCGCGCCTTCCAGTGCGAAAGCTAATGACGCTGCACGGCCTATGCCGGACCCGCCTCCGGTCACCAGCGCTGTCTTTCCTTCAAATGTCCCAGCCATAACTTCCCTCCTGGAAAATGCCTATATGTTATACGGACAGGATTGTAGCAGGACGCGGTATCCATGAGTAATTCCTTTTAGATGAAGGGTGTTGCGTGTAGAATGATTGACGACCTTGCCCTAGGCTGGGACGTGGCGATGGAAGACTCCGACGGAGGACCCATGACGGAAATCGCGCCCAACATGCAGGACTACGAAATAGCCTACCGGGACGAGCGCTTGGAGGTCCCTGAATTTTTTAACTTCGGTTTCGACGTAATTGACCGATGGGCGGAAGACCGGACCAAATTGGCGCTACTGTCCGTAGATCCCAGCGGTCATAACGCCCGGCACCATACCTTCTGGGACCTGAAAGTACTTTCCGACAAGTACGCCAACGCCCTGCGGGATCTGGGCATCAAAAAAGGGGACCGGGTTTTCATTATGTTGCCACAGATACCGGAATGGTACGTGGCAATACTGGGTCTGTTCAAACTGGGAGCCGTCCCCATGCCAGGTACCACCCTTCTGAAGCCCAAGGATATTGAATACCGGATCAACCAAGCCGAGGCCGTCATGGCCATAACTGACACCGAAAACGCAGCGAATGTAGAGGAGGCGGCCGGTAGTTGTCAGAGCCTCAAGTTTCTGGCCTCGGTGGGCGAGGAAAAGCGGGGTTGGCTTTCGTTCCACCAACAGGTGGAACAGACGACATCTGTCCTGGAAGGCGTGGAACGCACCCGGAGCAACGACCCGCTGCTGATCTACTTCACTTCTGGCACTGTGGGATACCCAAAAATGGTGTTGCACACCCAAGCGTCCTATGCCATCGGCCATACTCTAACCGCCAAATATTGGCACGACCTGAAGAGCACTGACCTCCACTGGACGCTGTCAGATACCGGATGGGCCAAGGCCGCCTACGGCAAGTTGTTCGGCCAGTGGACCATGGGCGCCACTGTCATGCAGCACGATGCACGAGGTCGGTTTGACGCTGAACTAACCCTGCGCCTGCTGGAGAACTACGGCGTCACTTCGTTTTGCGCGCCACCTACCGCCTACCGAATGATGGTGCTGGAAGACCTTCCCAAATATGACCTCCGCGGCCTGCGCCACTGCACTGGGGCCGGTGAGCCGTTGAATCCCGAAGTCATGAAGCAATGGGAGGACGGCACCGGCCTGACTATTTACGACGGCTACGGCCAGACTGAAACAGTTCTCCTGATCGGCAACTTCCGTTGCCTGCAGGTGCGTCCAGGTTCCATGGGCAAACCGATGCCGACTTTTACCATCGGGGTGGTAGACGAGGACGGCCGGGAAGTGCCAACAGGGGAGGAAGGGCAGATCGCCGTGAAGATTAAACCGGATAGGCCGGTGGGGTTATTCCGAGAGTACTGGCGCGACGAAGAGGCCATGGAGCAGTCTTTTTACGGCGACTGGTACCTCACTGGGGATAAGGCTTACAAGGACGAAGACGGCTATTTCTGGTTTGTTGGCCGCGCCGACGACGTGATCATATCAGCGGGTTACCGCATCGGGCCATTCGAGGTTGAAAGCGCCCTGATTGAACACGCTGCGGTGGCGGAGTCGGCCGTGGTGGCCAGTCCGGACCCGGTACGCGGTAACATCGTGAAAGCCTATGTGATACTCGCGCCCGATTATGTCCCGTCTGACGAGCTGGTGTTAAGTATCCAAGACCACGTCCGCGCCACCACCGCGCCGTACAAGTACCCTCGGTCAGTGGAGTTCGTGACCGAGTTGCCGAAGACCGTCAGCGGGAAGATCCGGCGTGTCGAGTTGCGGGAAGCGGAGTTGGCCCGGGTCAACAAGGAACCAGGATACAGCTAAGCCACGAAAAACCACTCCTTACCTTCTCGCTGCTTGGAGCGTTACCTCGAAACGGTCATTTGCAACAGCGTGGCGACCCAGAATCCAGGATAGGATTCCTTGAGAGTGCGGTTAGATTGGGAAAGGCGACCTGCGCTGCCTTTAGGGCGGCATGCGGCCGCACATATTTTAGGTCAGGACGAGAGATATCTGGACCCAATGAACAGCTTTAGCCAACAACTAAGAACAGATGCTGCGGCCATCTGGCGAAAGATTTTCGACCACCCGTTTTTGCGGGAGATAAAAGACGGCACGCTGCCCCTGGAGACCTTCCAATACTACCTGGCGCAAGACTATCTTTACCTCGAGGGGTTCGCCCGGACGGTAGCCATGGCTTTGGCCAAAGAGCCGGAGTCCGCCCTTCTTGAAGAGTTGTCCCAACGGGTCCTAACGCCGGTCGAGCGGCCGCTACACCGCAAATTGGTGGCTGAGGCCGGATTGACACTGGAACAGATCCAGCAGTCCCAGCCTTCACCTACCAGCATGGGTTATGTCAATCACATGCTGGTCACAGTGTCGCGCTACGGCCTAGGCCCCACCGCCGCCGCCCTTTTGCCCTGTCCCTGGACTTATCACATGCTCCGGGAGGAAGTTGGGCAATCAAAGCACCCACTCTACGGTCAGTGGACCAGCTTCTACGTGGCCGGGTTCCTGGAGAGCAGTGTCGAGGCCTGGCGCAGCTTTGTCGACCGCATGGCCGAAGACGCCGGCCCAACTGAGTTGGAGGCTATGCGCCAAGCGTTCTTGGTCAGCAGCCGCTACGAGTACATGTTCTGGGACGCGGCCCACCGCCGCGAGCAGTGGCCGCTGTAAGATAAGACCAATCTTGCACACGGCCGGACGCCGGAAATTGAACCGATAGGAGGGCAGTCATGCCTAAAGCACCAATAAACGGAATCGAACTGTACTATGAGTCCCACGGCGACGGACCCGCAATAGTGTTCGCCCACGGCCGCGGTGGCAACCATTTAAGCTGGTGGCAACAGGTCCCCCATTTCTCACAGGATTACCGCTGCATCACTTTCGATCACCGGGGGTGGGGCCAGTCTGTAGCGGAATTCGGTTCGCCTCTGCGAGACAACTTCACCGCTGACCTGACCGGACTGATTGACCACCTAGGGCTCGATCAAGTGCTTCTAGTGGCCCAGTCCATGGGCGGGCTGAGCTGTTTGGAGTTTGCTCTGGCCAATCCCCAGCGAACGTTGGGCCTGGTCTTAGCAGCTACTACCGGCGGGGTTGTAAGCCCAAGTCTGATAGAAGCACTGGACAAGGCAGACCCACCAACAGAGGGCCCCCGGCGGGCTTTGGCCCAGACTTTCATAGACCAGTACCCCACGGCAACCTTCCTTTACCAGCAGATCGACGGGCTTAACCCGGAACGGGGAGATGACGGTGTCCTGCCAGCTTTCCACCGGGAGGACGGTATAAGCACCGTCAATTTCGCTGACTGGGCGGTTCCCACAATGCTTATAGCTGGGGACGACGACCTGATCTTCCCGGCGGAAGTCATTCACGAGGCGGGAAGAATCATCAAAGGCTCCAAGGTTGAAATCGTGAAGGGGGCCGCCCACTCTACACATTTCGAGCTTGCAAAGATTTTCAATCAGCTGGTGTCAGACTTTTTTTCCGAGGTGCAAAGCGGCAAGGTGGCAGGTGCCGCAGCCAATTAATTAGGCGGACAACGACCTGACTTGTTAACACCAACCAGCACCTTGCCATGCCGCATTAGACAAGTCCGATCTATGAGTTACAAGTGTACATTATGGGAGGGGCGGGTTTGAAACCCGCCCCTCCGCTGTTTGTGTTCTTCGCATAGACGAAGTATCCCTCGGTCGTCTTGTGCGGCTGGTGGGTTTTTGAACGGGAATAAAACGCGAACGTTCTTGGGCTCTGGTCTGCACCGGAAAGAAATTGCCTACCTCTAAATCGGGGTGGCGATTTGTTGTGGCGCTGTTTACAAATCCTTGCCTACGGTGCAGTGGTGCCAGCGCCCCACCCGTAGGGAATGTTAACCAGACCTGGTTCCAAGTCACTAATATCGCACTGGCCGCAGTATGCCAAGCACCTGTCGACCTCTTCCCTCAGCAACTCCAGGACACCGTGGACTCCATCGCTGCCATTCACTGCCAGCCCCCAGAAAAGCGGCCTCCCGATGGATACCGCTCTGGCGCCCAGGGCCAGCGCCTTGACCACGTCGCTGCCGCGTCGGATGCCGGAATCCACGTATACTTCAGCGCGGCCCTTAGCCGCAGCGACGATCTCTGGCACCGTTTCAATGGAACTCATGGTCATGTCCATCTGGCGTCCGCCATGGTTGGATGAAATAATCCCCTCCACTCCATTTTCCACGGCTATGCGGGCATCTTCGGCGGTCCGGACACCTTTCAAGACCAGGGGGAGGGTGGTCAGGTTGCGCAGCCACTCCAACTCCTTCCATGTCAGGGGAGGCCCGTAGTTAACGTCCCATCCGGGTGTCTCATCCGTCCCGCTGATCTGGTTTCGCGGCCGGTTCAGATCCCGGAAGTTGCCCAGTTCCAACAAGCGGTGGAACTGGTTGCGCAGGTCCCGTTCTTTGGGGCTGGGCACCGGAACATCGACGGTTAGAACAATAGCTTTGAACCCGGCTTCTTCCGCCCGACGTACACACATTTCGGACAGGTCGTACCCACGGTGGTATAGCTGGAACCAAAGTGGACCGGTGGCGGATTCGGCCACCTCCTCCATCGTATTATTGGATCCATCGCTGAGCATCATCAGAGTATCTGACTTCCCAGCACCTTTGGCGGTGGCGACTTCACCTTCCGGGTGAGCCATCATATGACTGCCGGCTGGGGAGATCATTACGGGCATGCTGATCTCTTGGCTCAACACGGTCGTTGATATCTTTCGTTCGGAGACCTCCCGCATGAACCGCGGTCGCAGAGACAGTTCCTCAAATGCGGTGCGGTTGCGCCGGGTGGTGAACTCGTCCATAGAGCCAGAATCTATAAAGTCCCAATGGTCGTGGGAGAGGACAAGCTTAGCCCTAGCTTCATAATCAAACAAATTAACGGGGTCAAGTGGCATAAGAACCTCTATCCCGAATTTGAAAATTAGCGACGTCCGCGACAATGTCAGAGGCGTGGCAAGAGAGCGAACCCAGACCTCTCTAATTTAACCGCTATCAGATGGGCTGGCAAACAGTTAACGAACAGGCAGAGGACGGAACATCCTTACTCGTAGCGCAACGCTTCGGCGGGGTAGATGCGGGAGGCCTGGCGTGCCGGGAGGAAGGTGGTTGCCAGAGAAAACAGGTAGGCAATCGCCACTATGATGACAATCTGCAACCACGGAAAGACGAAACGCACCGTTTCGATCTCGTCCTGTATGTCATTCACGATGTTGTAGTAAATAATGGTTCCCAGACCTACACCGATGGCCACGCCCATTAATACAATAAAAGAAG
>CAZYBD010000197.1:0-4315 GCA_964645515.1 uncultured Dehalococcoidia bacterium
CCAGCCGCCAGTGGAGGTCTCCAACCTGCTAAACTTGGCCGACCATCCAATGCGGGCCTGGGAAAACCGTATTGCCCTGCGAAACGCCGGCAATATAGATCCTCTAGACATTTATCAGTACATGGCCTCGGGAGGTTATCAGGCGCTGAACAAGGCTATCTTTGAAATGACACCGGACGAAGCGCTCGAACAGGTGAATGCGTCGGGCTTGCGGGGAAGGGGTGGAGCGGCTTTTCCAACTGCCACCAAATGGCGCTTCCTCGCCGGAAACCCGTCCTCCGACAAGTACATTTTATGCAATTGCGAGGAGGGAGACCCAGGAGCGTTCAACGACAAAGCGATCCTAGAAAGCGACCCGCATACACTGGTGGAAGGATTAATTATAGCGGGCTACGCCACTGGCGCTAGGAAAGGGTACATATTTATTCGCCACGGCCATGACGGTCCTATAGAGCGTTGTCTCGCGGCCGTGAATCAGGCGAGGGAACTCGGTCTGCTAGGAGAAAATATCCTGGGATCGGAGTTTAGCTTTGAAATAGAAGTGGCCCTTACCGGCGACTCTTACGTCGCCGGCGAAGAAAGTGCTTTGATGGAGGCCATCGAGGGTAAACGGGCTATGCCGCGATACCGCCCTCCGTTCCCGGCTCAGGTAGGTTTGTTCGGTAAGCCCACTAACATCAACAACGTCAAAACCCTAGCCTACGTCCCGGAGATTGTCTCTAAAGGGGGAGACTGGTTCGCCGGGATCGGCCACGAAAGGAGTACTGGCACCGCGATCTTATGCCTTTCGGGTTCCCTGACCTACACCGGTATGATGGAAGTGCCTTTGGGGATCAACCTCAAGGACGTACTTTACTCGGCCGCCGGAGGTATCCCCGAAGGGAAAGCGCTCAAGCTGGTGCAGACCGGTGGCCCACTGGGCGGTGTTCTCGGTGCCGACACCCTGGATCTGGTTCTGGACTTTGAGGTGCTACGAGACGCGGGCGCAATCCTCGGTTCTGGCGGCATTATAGCGGCGGATGAGGAAACCTGCGTGGTCGACCTCACCCGGGCGCTCATCGCCTTTTGCCAGTATGAGTCCTGCGGTAAGTGTTTCCCCTGCCGCATGGGAATGAGCCATTTGCTGGAAGTGTTAGAACGCATCTGCGACTTGGAAGGGACGTCAGAAGATTTGGACCTGATGCGGAACATTGGCGAAAACATGCAAGCCGGCTCGCTGTGCGGGCATGGCCAATTGGGTTTTAATCCGGTATCTTCGGCCCTCCGGTATTTCATGGCTGAGTTCGAAGCGCATATAGTGGACCGCAAATGTCCTGCAGGCGCCTGCCTAGGACCGCGCTTCTCGCCGCACCTCTCCCGCCGGTAAAATGAAAGGCACCGCAGGGCCATTAAACATCAACCTCACGCTAGGCTGAACAACAAGAGGTATCAATGCCCGACTACATAACTATCAGCTTCGATGGCATCGAAGTAAAGACTCAGCCCGGAAAGACGGTCCTAGAAGCTGCCATCGACGCCGGCATTTATGTTCCTTACCTCTGTTATCACCCCGGTATGAAGCCCTACGCCGCCTGCCGCATGTGCGTGGTCAGTGTCGAAGGGCAGCGTGGCTTCCCGGCGTCTTGTACCTTGCCGGCGCAAGACGGTATGAAAGTACGGAACGAAGCAGAGGACGTGGACCAGTTGCGTCGTTCGGTTATGGAAATGCTCATCGCCGAGCACCCTAACGGTTGCCTGACCTGCCATCGCATTGATATCTGTGGCCCCACTGATGTTTGCCTCCGCCACGTTTCGGTCAATGACCGCTGCGTGACCTGCCCGAAGAATGAGCGATGTGAACTAAAGGACACGGTACGCTATCTAGGGATGAAGCTGGAGTCCCCCTTAGATTACAAATACCGTCAGATACCGTTGGAGGTCGCCGATCCCTTCTACGACCGCGACTACAACCTTTGTATCGTCTGCGGCCGGTGCGTGCGCGCCTGCGAGGAATTGCGCGGCGACGACGCCATTGGTTTCACTGAGCGCAGCGGCCAGGCTTTGGTGGGCACATCATTTGGTGCGTCTCTGCTGGAGTCCGGTTGCGAGTTCTGCGGCTCATGTATCGACGTCTGCCCGGTGGGAGCCTTGGTGGAGCGAGAGCACAAGTGGGAGAAGGCCCGACGCGTTGAACGGTCCATCTGCCCTCATTGCCCCGTCGGCTGCCAGTTGAATCTGGAATTCAACGAAAAGGATCAGCTAATCAGATCTGTTCCAGAATTGAACTCACCTGCGAACCGCGGTCAGGCCTGCTTCAAAGGGAAATTCGGTCTGGAATTCGTGAATGATGCCAGCCGTTTGACCGCTCCCCTAATCCGTCGCGACGGTTGCCTAGAGGAAGTTAGCTGGGAAGAGGCTCTAGATTACACAGCGGAACATTTGGCGCGTTACCGAGGGCCTGCATTTGCCATGTTGACCTCTCCCACTAGTACCAATGAAGAGCATTATCTGGCCCAAAAATTTGCCAGGGCGGTGATGAATTCCAACAACATCGATCAGTCCTCGAATACCCATCCTGAGCTGGTTCTGGGATTGGAAGATTCGTTGGGGTTTCCGGCTGCCACCAACTCGATTTGGGATTTGGAGAAGTCCGATTGCATCCTGGTGTTCAATTCCAACGTAACAGAAGAAGAGAACGTGGTCGGAGTCCCGAGCAAGCGGGCCGCCCGTAAGAATACCAATTTGTTGCTCATAGACACACGAGAGGTCGAGCTTTCCCGTTACGCTCATTTGTGGCTTCGCCCCGTCCCTGGCAGCGAGTTGCTGTTGTTAGGTGGGATCCTGAAGTCCATTGTCGACCAGGGACTGGAAAAAAAGGAGTGGGTGGCCGAAAACTGCGAGAGTCCAGCGCCCTTGCATTACGCATTGAACGCGGTGGATATTGGCGAGGTCGCCCGAGCAACACAGGTGCCTGTCCAGGACATTGCCCAGGCGGCCCGGATGTACGCTCTATCGGACAGCAGTTCCATCGTCTACGGGCTGGACAACATCGCGGTCGACATAGAACGTGACTGCGTATTGGCCCTTATAAACATTGCCCTCATGACCGGCAATGTGGGGGATACCGGTTCCGGCCTGTTTCCCATGCGTAGGGGGGCCAACGAACAGGGGGCATGGGACATGGGTTGCCTGCCAGATCGTCTACCTGGCTACCGGCGGGTGAGCGACGAATCTGACCGTCACGCCGTACAAGAGGTGTGGGGAACACCGGTGCCGGTAGCCCCTGGTCTAGGACGGTCTCAGTTCGTTGAAGGAGCTCGGGACGGCAGGCTGAAGGCAGCTTTGATTATAGGTGACACCCCTGGTTTATATGGCGACGCTTCTGACGCGTTGGAAGCCCTGGAATTCTTGGTCGTCCACGACACCTTCTTGTCCTCCGTGGCCCAACAGGCCCATGTGGTACTTCCCCGAGTAACATTCGCCGAAAAAGACGGGACTTTCACAAATTTGGAACGGCGGATCCAGCGGGTTAGACCTGGCTTGGCCACCGACGAAGCAGGCGCAAAACCCGAGAGCTGGCTCATCGGTGAGTTGGCGCAGCGCCTGAATGCCCATGACTTTCAGACAGAAGTGCCCTCTGAGACTCTTAACGAAATCGCACGTTTGGCGCCCATCTACGGTGGGGTTTCCTATTCCAAACTGGAAGCGCAAGGGGCATTGGTATTGCGGACCCAGTTCAACAGTCCCCAACCGACACAGGTTCTGTACGCCAGTAAAGAGGAACGCGGCATTCCGTGGCCCTGTCCTGACGCGGGCCACGCGGGCACTCCATTTCTGTACGGCGAAGGCCTAGCAGATAACAAGGCTGAACCCATTACCCCAGCATTCAGGGCCGCGGAAGTCACAGACGCCAGCCCAAGCAACCATGGGCTATATCCGTTGTGGTTCGTGCCGGGTAGAGTCCTCCTGCAACAGGAACGGCCGATGGAAATCGTGAAGGGAAAGCGCAACCGCATCGAACGGGAGGAATGGATAGAGATCAATCCCGCCGACGGTGCGGAATCAGCCTTCCAAGAAGGAGACAAGGTAGTTATAGAAACGGGGAGAGGCGAGACTGTACGGCGGCTATTCGGAGTTATCCGGTACAGTCCGTCTGTGCCTCGCGGGGTCGCGTCTTCCACGGCGTTATTCGGACAACTGGCGATCGAAATGCAAGCCAGCGAGGAGTTCGATCCGGCATCCCGGCTCCACGGACTGGACATAGAGCGGGCCCGGCTGGTGAAGTCTGGGACTGCACAGCCCTCCGCTACTTCTACCTGATCGGTGTGAGATACCA
>CAZYBD010000198.1:0-3719 GCA_964645515.1 uncultured Dehalococcoidia bacterium
AGTGGTTACGCACCAGCCAGCCCGCGGCCGGGAAGGAAACCTCCAGATTGGCCATGTCCCGCACCGAAGAAAAGGGTGAGCCCCGCACAATCCCCTTGGGCGGGCGGACGCCCCACCGCCAGCTCCACAGCTACGGGCGAACCCAATGATTTGCCAAAGTAGACAATCTGTTGGGGCCAATGCCGGGGCCGTCCACCAAGTACGGAGGGCGGCCTCAGCGTCCAGATAGGTACCATTTTCTGAAGGAGATCCCTCACTTCGGCCTTAGCCCAGGTAATCAAAAATAAACCAATTCACCCGTAGGGGGTCTCGCAAAAGAGCGAATTCTTCGACCCAATGGCCGATGTTGCCGCCGTTGCCATGAAAGCAGACCCATGTTTGGCCGGGGGAGGTAGCTTGGCCGGTAGTCCCGGAAACAAACCACTCATTCAGGGTCAGGCCATCCTGGGTGCTGAAAAATACATCCTCATATTCCAAGCCGACATAGGATGGTGTGAACTCGATTTCAGACCTGGGTAAGAATACGAACCGTTTTCCCAATAGCGCCCACAACACCAGGTACATAACTCCCTAAGTTAGGGCGGCCCAACCCAGCCTCAATACTTCCCACCGACACTACAGGAGAGACGTACCCAGGAGACCTCGTCGCGTCGATCCTACGCCGTGGAACCGTCGGGCGCCACAGTCACGCTGTGCGGGTAGCTGGCCTGCTCTGCTTTGATGGCCTCCAAGCGACCGGCAATGTCCCGCACCTCCGGGTGTTCCGCCTGGCACTTGGGGCACCACGCCAGCTCTTTAGAAGAGAGCATCATGTTATCTTTTTTGACCGCCAGCACCTCAAGCTCGGTTCCACAGTTGCTGCACCGCCGCGAGATGTTGACCTCATCGATCGGCATAATACGGACCCATGCGTTTAGACTTCGGCACCGCCGACAGTATCATAAAAAAACGAACAACTACTCTTCGAGACTGTCAGAGAGTAGTTCCAAAACGTCTCGGGACTCTTTGGACCCTTCCAGGCCTTTGGCCTGAATTCCCTCGGTCATCATCTGGAGGCAGAAAGGACAAGAGACGCCCACGATCGCGGCTTCGGTTTCCAGGAAATGCTCGGTGCGAGTGTGGTTGACTCGAGTGCCCTGGCTCTCTTCGACCCACATGTGCCCACCGCCGGCACCGCAGCAAACGCCCCGCTGCCGGCACCGTGAGCCCATTTCCACCAACTTGAGCCCAGGAATGGCCTTGGCCACATCCCTAGGCTCGTCGTAGACCCCGTTGTGGCGGCCCAGAAAGCAAGAGTCGTGATAGGCCACAGTGACGTCGGTCAGCTTAACCGGTTTGATACGCTGGTCTTTTATCAGCCGGTCGACGTACTGGCTGTAGTGCAGAACCTCGAACTCACCGCCCAACTGAGGGTACTCATTTTTCATACTGTTAAAGCAGTGGGGACAGACGGTAAGCACCTTTTTTACATTATACCTGTTTAAAGTATCGATGTTCTGTTGGGCCAATATTTGGAAAAGGTATTCGTTGCCCATACGACGGGCCGGATCGCCGGTGCATGTCTCCTCGTCACCTAGGATGGCGAAGTCGACCCCTGCTGACTTCAGGACTTTGACCATGGAACGGGCGATACCCTGGCTTCGCGACTCTAGAGCTGGAGTACAACCCACCCAAAACAGGACTTCGGCGTCCGGGTTTTCCGCCAAGGTCGGGATATCCAATCCAGCGGTCCAATCGGTCCTGGAAAATTGGGTTCCACGCCAAGGGTGGCCCCGTTGCTCCAAACTCAGTAGGGCGTTCATCGCCGTTTCCGGAACGTTAGACTCCTCCAGCACCATGTGGCGGCGCATGTCCATGATGGTCGGCACGTGCTCCACAACCACCGGGCATTCTTCCATGCAAGCGCCACAGTTGAGACAGTCCCAGATTGCTGCCTCGGGGATGGCATTGTTGAGGATAGGAGCCGGCTCCACATGCTCAGGATCTCTGTTGCCCTGATGACCTATGCTCACCATGTGGTCTTTCAGGTTCTCCACAATATCCATGGGCGAGAGCAGTTTACCTGTAATATTGGCGGGGCAAACGTCGGAGCACCTCCCGCACACCGCGCAGGCGTAGCCGTCAAGGAGTTGCTTCCAGGTGAAGTCCTGGACGCGGCTGGCCCCAAACCGTTCGACGGTCTCCAGGTCCATCGGAGGGAGGGCTCCGCGGGGCTCCAACGACCGGGAAAAGGCGTTCAATGGTGCGGCGACCATGTGCATGTGCTTGGAGAATGGGATATAGACCGTGAAGAATAGGATGATGCCCAGGTGGGTCCACCAGAAGACGTCCTGTAGGATATTGGCCGCTGAGGTACCCAATCCCCATCTGACGAACAACCCGCCCAACTCCCCGCCGATCAAGATGTCGGCCTCCGGTCCCGTCCCGCCTTGAGCCACCCAGAAAGCATGGGTAAGGAGGGTGGAAATCATAAGACCGAAAATCAGCGCCACAACAATAATGGCATCTGGATTGCGTGTCAGGTCGAAGCTAAGGCGCCGGGGTTTCACTATCCACCGGCGCGCGGCCGCCCATATTAAGACCAAGGCCAGTAGCGCCGCCAGAATATCTAGGTAGCTGCTGTAGACCATGGCCCCGGTCTCGGTGAGCAGTTTTTCGGGGAAGGGACGCCACACCACAGCTCCAAATATGAAAATGGCGTAGCTAAGGAGGAAGGTTAAGAAGCCCCAGAACACCACAGCATGCCCTAACCCCGCATAGTCTCCGAAGGGTACCCGCTGGAGCACTTTCTGCTGGCCCAAGACGATCAGTCCAGCGCCCCAAAGCCGCTCCATCGGCCGGTCAAAGCGGAACTCAGCCCGTCCCTGTAGAACGAGGCGAACAACCCTATGGTAAAAGACGTAGCTTGCCGCAAGCAGGGTCAAGCCCAGAAGGATGTAGACAAGCACCCAGATTGGTAGAAAGCCGATATCGCCGGGAGGAACCAAACTCTACTCCTTCGTATCCAAGGGGGATCGGTCAGCAGAACGAGTTAAGGAAATCATTATAGGGGAGGCCCAGTCTATCACGGTGGCGGAGCGGCCACCAAGAATTAACCGCGCGGCAGTGCTGGACTAAAAGTCCCTGACGTGTGGGATGACCTCGCGGCCCAACAACTCGATCTGATTCAAGACCTGCTCTTGGGGCATACCGGGCCACTGCAACCGAAAGAGCATCTGGTTAACGCCCAGCTCAGTGGCGTAACGTTTCATTTCGGATACTACGTCTTGGGGAGAGCCCAGCAAGAACCGGTCTCTGGCCAAATCTTGATAGGATACTCTGAAACTTTCCTCGCCCGGCAAGGCTTTGTCCTGCCCCCAGGAAGCATAGGCGGCGTATTTGGGTTCCAGGTACGGTTGGCTTTCGATGTAGGCCGTTTCCCGATCCTGGGCGACGTACAACTCCCGCATCATCGGCAGATCGGCCGGCGTCGGGTTGCTAGCGGCTTGCAGCTCTTTCTTATAAGTATCCCACTGCTCAGCTATCGTAGTCACCGTAGCGTGAGGGTTAACAATCCAGGGACAGCCCCAACGCGCGGCTCGCTTGATCGCTCCGTCGTTGTTGGCGGCAACCCATATCGGCGGGTGCGGCTTCTGCTCCGGCTTGGTGGTGGGGGTTATCCTGGGCACCGTGTAGTATTTCCCGTGATACTCAACTTCGTCTTCGGTCCGCAGCTTTTT
>CAZYBD010000199.1:0-8115 GCA_964645515.1 uncultured Dehalococcoidia bacterium
TAAAGTAGCCCAGGTGAGTGATATCAAGTCTGGCGAAATGATTATGGTCAATCTCGGCAGCGACCAGGTCTTGCTGGCCAACGTCAATGGCAATATTCACGCCATAGAAGACATTTGCTCACACGCCTACGCCTCTCTGTCCGAGGGGGACCTGAACGGTGAGGAGGTGGAATGCCCTCTGCACGGCGGCGCTTTCAGCGTGGGCACCGGCGAGGCATTGAGCCCACCAGCCGACGAACCGGTCAGACTGTACCAGATCCAAGTAGACGGCAACGACATTCTGATCGCACCACCAGCGGAGTAGCGCCCAGCAGTCTGATTCATCGGCCAACTTCGAGTCGATACCAATAGGCTATCTCCTCCACCTCGGTCCGTCACCGGAATCCGGGGATGCCGTCCGAGACGCTCAACGTATGGATTCCGGAAACCGGCCAGTAGACCAGCCACACCTTCCCAAGGATATTAGCTTCTGGGACAGGCCCCCAACTGCGGGAATCATTACTGCCCCTGCGATTATCCCCCAACACATAGTACTCACCCGGACCCAAGAGCATCGGCCCATCGTTCGAGTTGCCCTTGCGGGCCAGGTATGGTTCCAGAAGCAGCACGCCGTCGACCAATACGTCGCCGTTCCGGAGTTGAATGGTGTCTCCCGGCACCCCCACCACGCGTTTCACAAAGTCTTTGGTACGATCCAGTGGGAATTCAAATATGATAACCTCACCTCTACGAGGCGCGTGCAGTGCGAAGCGAGGATTGAGATCGGTCACCTTCCAGAAGGGCACCACTCGAGATAACCGGGTAGTATCTAGTCTGAGGTAGGCCAGTCGGTTAACTAAAAGGTAGTTGCCCTGCTCCAAAGTCGGAAACATGCTGGAGCCATCGACTTTAAAGTTGCGTACGGTGGCTTGGAGCAAAAGGAACACGACTAGGGCCAACAAGACGGCTTCCACAATTTCTCTAGCGAAGCGTGACAAGAAGAGGCAGGTCCGTTAAGGGTTCAATTCCGCAGCGGGCCATTTGAGAGATAACTGTCCATGGATTATAGCATCGCGAACCCGCTTAAATGCGACCAAATCATTGTCCACCGACAAAGCATCCGACGTCCAAACTGGCTCAATTTGTTGGTTCCATCTCCGTCTGATAAAATCGGTCAGCTCTCTTACTGTCGCACTGTTAATCAGATTTCGGAGGGATTAACCCATGAATTGGCGGTTTGAGTTCATGGCTAAACCTTACGGTGGAGTAACAGAAGGGCCTATCTGGGACGGCGAGTCCCTTCTGTTCACTCACATCCCTTCAAGTCGCATAATGCGCTACGACCCTAAAATCGAAGAGATCACCGAGTGGCGCACCGGCACCAACCGCACAAATGGTCTGGCACATGACGCGGAAGGACGGCTATTCGGTTGTTGCTCCGGAGGCCGTTCCATCGTGAGGTTCGACCCGGACGGCGCGATGCTGACCGTGGCGGACCGTCTGAACGGGCAGAAGCTCAACACACCCAACGATCTAGCAGTAGATGCCATAGGCCGTATCTGGTTCACCAACCCTTGGAACGCCGGCAATATCGACGTCACAGAAGGCCAGGAACTGGACCACCGATCGGTGCTGCGAGCGGATCCCCAGCCCGACGGTACTTATTCGGTAACACGTGTCGAGTCCGATAGCACCATGCCCAACGGAATTCTGGTGTCCATTGACGGCAAGACTCTCTATGTAGCCGAAAGCAACTCTGCCGACGCCAGCATCAACCGCGAACTGCGATCCTATCCCATCAGCAGCGACGGCTCCCTCGGCCCATACGCCGTCCTCCACACCTTCGGCACCGACGGGAAGATCGCCCAGCGCGGCATCGATGGGATGTGCCTGGATCAGGAAGGAAATATCGTGGCGACCGCAGGGTACCGGTTGGCCGGCCCGGGCCCAATGATCTACGTCTTTGACCCCAAGGGCCGAGTGATAGAGACACACCGAATGCCGGTAGACATGCCCACCAACTGCTGCTTCGGCGGACCGGACCGTTCCACCCTGTTTGTGACTTCAGCAAACGGCCACATATTGAAGGCTCAAACAGACATGGAGGGCTGGGCGCTTTTCCCGTAGCCGGAATGGGTCGAGCACGATGCAGAGGTGGATAGCATGACTTTGGGTGATCGGCGATTTGGCAGAGACCAAGTGCGGCAAGGTGGTGGCCGAGGCAACGGTAACGACCACTTCGACGAGTTAGTGGGCGCCACTGAACTGTTTATCTACCAGACACCCAACAAGCGAGCCAAAGGCTTCGAATCACTGAAATTATTCTTGGAATCCGCCGAGTGTGAACTAATTTTCACGCTGGATATCCCGCCGGAACTGCGCAATTACGAAGCCTTCAGAGTCACCCACCGCTCGGGAGAAGTGATCCCGACTCCAGTACTCCGCCGTTGCCATGCTTGGGCCCACGGCCGCAATTTCCTCCACAGTTTCTTCAAACCAATGTACCGCTAGGCCTGGCATCCAATCGGAGTTTTCTGGGGAATTTAGCCTGATCTCCCAGACTATCAAGCGTCCCGACAAGTCCCACGTTCGTATCTACTTAAAGGCTATAGATAACACCATCCCTAGTCGGGCATCATACTCGCCAGTTGTGCGAATCATGCTTGGGACTCCGATCTGGAATGTACAACTTTTCTTAAAGACCCAAATTTTGAAAAGTGTAACTTCAACCCGAAGTGGTTGTCGCCGTACCCGTCCGCTTTAAACAAAAGACGCCCTCTTTTTCAAGGAGGGCATCTGAATAAATCCAGCTTGGATTAGATAAAAGTGGTGGGCCCGGTTGGGATCGAACCAACTACCAGACGGTTATGAGCCGGCTGCTCTACCAATGAGCTACGGGCCCTCGAATTGGTAGCTTATTCCCCCCGTTTCAGGCGTGTCAAGGAAGTCCTCAGCTCCACCGGTGGCGAGGCGCGGTCGGTGGTCGAACAACGTAACTCTACTCTGACGGTGATTTGCTCATCTGAGCCCCAACCGCCGACGGTAATCCGGATCCCAAGCCGCCAGCAACCCTAGATCCACCGCCTCTTCGTTATTCGCACGGACCGTGGGTTCCCCGGTCAATGGCACCGTGGCCACAATGGCATCTTGAACCAGTGCCTGGTAGGACACATCGTCCACTCCCAACAGGTCCTGTAAATTTGCGGCGTTATGCTGCCCGAATGTCGGACTGGGACCCTGTATATGAAGCTGACTCTTGGAAAACTTGTATGGCCGACCGATGAACGGCCTTACGCCCATTTGCCGTTTCTCTGGATAGTTGACTCGCTCTAGGAACCCGCGACTCTTTACGTGCGGGTCAAAATGCAGGTCACTGCCCGACAATACCGGCCCCGCAGATACGCCAGCGCCCTGCAGCGTGTGCATCAGGTCGTATCGGTCAACCGTCACCGTCCACTCCCGGATTATGGCATCCAAGGCATCGTGGTTGCGTTGGCGGGATATCAGGTCCGCATAATCCGGATCTGACGCCAACTCGGGACATCCCATGATAGTACATAGTGATTGCCATTGTTCATCGTCGGCCACAGACAAAACAACCCATTGGTCGTGGCCCTGCGCCGGATAGCAGCCTTGGGGCGCACGGTGTGGATGGCGATTACCAATTCGGTCGCCGTCGCGTCCGTTGGCCACGGCGTCCATGATGTATTCGGACAAAAACATCACCCCGGCCTGGTACATGCCAATGTCCGCCCACTGTCCATGGCCGGTCTGATTTCGGTACCGAAGGGCCATTCCTACGGCGAAGAGTGCTGTCCAACTAGAAAGGAAGTCGACGAATGAAGCCCCTGCCTTGGAAGGGCCGGAATCGGGGTAGCCGGTAACCCAGCAGTGGCCGTGGGTGGCCTCTTGAGTGGTGGCCTGGGCCGGATAGCCGGAGTAAGGACCGTCCCCATGGCCATAGCCAGTATTGGACACCATGATTATGTCAGGTTTAATCTTCCGGAGGTTGGGATAGTCTAGACCCCAAGCCCGCATCACCCTCGGCGTGAAATTCTCCATAACCACGTAGCTGACACTTACCAGTCGTCGGAATAGTTCACGGCCGCGCTCGTCTGTCAGATCCAAGGTCAACGACTCTTTGCCCCGATGTAAGAGGTTGTAAGTAGAGCCTCGATTCCACCAATCATCCCCTATGTCGTTCTCCGGGAACACGCCGGAATAGCCGCCACTGCGGGTGGTATCTGGGCGTCCAGGGCCCTCCAGCTTGATAACCTGAGCCCCCATGTCGGCCATCAGCCCTCCGGCATAAGGGAGGGCAAAAACATAGGACGAATCGATTATTCGAATACCTTCCAGTGGTAACCTGACCATCTCGCTAGTTCCTCAAACGGGTCGCCATTTAGATAACGTCGGTTTGACGAAGCAGGACATACTCTTGTTGGCTATAGCCCAGACCTTCGACATAGATTTCGCGATTGTGCTGGCCCAGGGTTGGTGCCGGACCGACATATTGATATGGAGTTAGACTCAAGCTAAAGAGAACCGCCGGCACTGTGATCTTGCCGATTACCGGATGGTCGACCTCGCGATAGAATTCTCGGGACTCCAGTTGAGGACACTCGGCCAACTCTGATGGAGTCTGCACCACCCCAAATAGGATGCGGGCTTTAGCGGCCTCAGTGAAGAGTTCCAATTTGCCTCTGTCTTTGATCGACTCCAAGAGAATGCGGTCCAACTCCTCCCCGTTGTAATTTCGCTGGGCAGTAACGGAAAATTCTGGCCGGAGTAAGTTGGGTGCTCCGAAGAAATCCGCCATGGCATCCCAAGATGCTCCGCCGCCAGCCTGCGCAATAATCCATCCGTCTTCGCAGGGCATGGGGTGGCCAAAATTGGTGCCAGCGGCACGGCGCCTACCCAGCGTACCGCCTGTAAACGGATAAATCGATTGGGCGGCCATCGCCGTAGAGGCCACACATTCGGTAACCGACACATCGATGTGCTGACCTTCGCCGGTGTTTTCTTGCATAAACAACGCCATTGAGGTCGATGCAGCCCCGTTAAGTCCACCTTCGTACTGGGCCTGGAAACCCCCGTGTTTTAGCGGCTCTCGGTTCTCCAACCCGCTAATACTCATGATCACTCCCATGGCGTAGTTTACGATCTCCTCGCCGTTAAATTGGCTGTAGGGGCCGGTCTGACCGAAGGGAGTGATGGAGGTCATCACCAACGACGGGTTCAGCTTCTCCAGGTCAGCGTACGCTAGGCCCAAATCCGCCAGATAGCCTGGGCGGTAACTCTCTACGATCACATCCACGTGGGGGACCAGGCGTCTTACAATATCCCGCCCTGTGGCATTTTCCAGATTTACGGTGGCGCTTTTCTTGTTAAGGTTAAGGGCCAGAAAGAAAAGACTCTTCTCCGGGTGCGGGTCGTCGGCGAAGAAGGGGGGCATCCGCCGCATAGCCGATCCCGAGGGAGGCTCCAGCTTCAGGACATCGGCCCCATAATCTGCCAGCAGGCGGGCGCAAAAAGAGCCCGCGATATCCTCGCTCAGATCCAGCACTTTGGCCCCCGCTAACGGGCCGGTGGTCAGAGGAGGGGGTAGAGGTCTTGGGTCGGGCACAATCAATTCAAATATCTTGTTAGGATTATGTTAAAGGCCATCACAAGAACGGAGTCCAGAAGGATTGTAACCAACGGCCCTGGGACGAGCAATCCGCGCTTCTTTCGATTGACGCTCAACAGCTAACATGACTTTCAGATTTGTATTGGCCGTAATGGCAGCTGATACTGCAGGGCGGCCGTGACCGGTGGCAATGAGACTACCTCCACACATGCCTCTACCAATATTCTCACCAGCCAACCCGAACCCACGGCTTCTGCACCTACACGGCAGACTCTGGTTACAACCAAACCACTGCCAAATATTAGTCAGTCACCCTGCTACCAAGCACTGCCGCGACCCAGTACTTCTCAGGCACGGCGTTGATCGCGGCCGAGGCGCAAGGGTGGATCCACCTGAGAGTCCGGCCTGCAATCGGGCACATCGCCGATTTGTCCAGGAACCCCGTCAGCCAGTTAGGCATCGTGAGCCACAAGACACAGTCTGACCGGATACCAGCCTGAGGGGCCAGAATCCGGAAACATCACCATCAAGTCTTGTCCAACGGGAAGTGCTATCAGTGGGGCAGTTTGGCGAGTCCCAAATATACAACTACCGCGTCAACGACTTCCACAAGGTCCTCTGTGAACAGGAATCTAACCCACCGACGGAAGCCCAGCCTTTGGCTGGCGTTTGGTCTCGCCTGGCCGATTAGCCCCACGCAGCTGTGTAGCAGGGCAGGAAGCCGTATTTATACACTGACAAGGGCAGTCCCCGGTCGGTACGAAAATCAGCTGCCGTAATACTCTTGTAGCTTGGCCTGGAACTCCGCGCCCGTGAAACTGTACTCCTGGGTGCCGTAGGCCTGAACCGCGTAGTGGCCGCAGACACTCCCCATTTGCACCGAACGTTCCAAGCTCTGCTCTTCTATTAACCCCTTGATCAGTCCGCCACGGAAGGCGTCACCAGCCCCCGTGGGATCCACTACGTTCTCGGCGGGAACCGCCTTGACGGCCGCTGGACCTTGGGCCCCCAGCAGTTCTGCTCCCTCTTCGCCTTTGGTCACCACGATGTGTTCCACGGACTCGGCCAACTGCTGGCGAGAACGACCAGTCCGGCTGGAGATCATCTCCAGCTCGTATTCGTTTGATACTAGAACATTGGACTGGCTGATACTCCGAGCAAGGTCGACCGGGTCCCAAATTGGAAGTGACTGGCCTGGATCGAAGATGGAAAAAATTCCCAACTCCTTGTGACGCTTGGTCATCTCAGCCATGTCCTGGATGTTGCCTGGAGCCACGATCGCAATCGTTTTCTTGGGATCTATATCCTCAAAACTGAAATCCGCCTGCTGCTTCATCGCACCCGGATTGAAACCGGTAATCTGGTTGTTATCCAAATCCGTGGTGATATAAGCTCCGGCCGTTAGTTCTTCCGGGACTACTCGGATACTTTCCACGCCTAGGTCGTGCCTAGCCAACCATTCGAAATAGCGATGGTAGTCTTGACCGATAGTGGCCACGATTCGCGGCTTTTCGCCCAATAACGCCAACGCATAAGCGATGTTGCCCGCGGTGCCGCCGAAATTTTCAGTCAGGCTGTTAACCGTAAAGCTAACGTTAATCATGTGGATCTGTTCGGGCAAGATATGCTCAGAGAACCGGCCTGGGAAGTCCATGATCCGGTCATAGGCCAAAGATCCAGATACCAGTATTTCCATTTGCAGCCTCACTTTTTATTATCCCAAAATGACTCGCCAGCGCTGTTGATCTAACAGCCGTACTCCTCGCCGATGGGGGCCAAAAATTCGACGGTGTCGCCGACTTCCAGCCCCAACGCGACGGCCTCGCCAGCGTTTATCTCCAGTACGAACTGCACCTCCCTTTCTAAGCCGTAACGCGGCAGGTCTGAATCGTCGGTGTCCGGCATTGGAACTGGCACGTCCCTGGAGACGCCCACCAGCCGACAATCGGAGTCGAACCAAACGATGTCTAGGGGGAACTGCATATTCTTCATCCAGAAACGCATCGTCTGCTGTTCCTCAAAGACGAATAGCATCCCGGCGCCCGGGTCCAACGAAAGCCGGTCCGACAATCCTTGCCGGCGGTCGGCGGGATCAATGGCCAACTCCACCGGTAGCACCACATCTCTGATTCTAACTGCCGACCCGGATATTACCGGTGTTGGAGCCGCGACTGTTGAGGTCGAAACTGGCGTCGCATCCGGAGCCCACTTTTCTGTCAGCGGTGAAACGAAAGGCGACGCCGCGGCCGGCTGGCCCGAAGCCGTTGGAGGTGGAGTTGCGGTCCAGTCCGCGTACCCACATCCTGACAATATCCAGGTCATCAGCACGACCGGCAGCAAGAGTAAATAGCGGGTTACAGCCTTCACTCTGCCTTCGCCTTGACCTCCAACGCACTGTGAGATTTGTAGGAAATGTTATCGTAGGCAACCCCAATCCACAAGCAACATCACCGGCCCGGCCGCTTCTGTTGACGTGGCCAGCGCGCCTGGAGTAGTCTGGGTTCGGC
>CAZYBD010000200.1:0-20802 GCA_964645515.1 uncultured Dehalococcoidia bacterium
CCTCGGGGGGCGACGACTGGGCTAACTGTGACTGCAGCGTTGGGAACATGTCCCCCACGACTTCTCGCAACCGCTCCTGAGATGCTTCCAGGCCTATGTGCATATTCTCTTGGACCGACTCGAAGGTCTGTAGAAATAGGAGAAGTTTTTCACCAGTGGTGGCAATTAGCTGCCCGTATTGATCGTCTGCCATGAAACCGTCCATCTAGTTACGAGAGGTCACCAAGGCGGGCCCTTTGATTGGTCTAAATAGAGCCACTGTTGAGGGCACCTTCGAGTAAATCCCATGGTCTTATTATGCCTTAAATACGGAGCCGTTGGGCGGATTTTTACTTGCTGGGAATCACAACGTTTACGCTTTTCGTATCGTAGAGACTGTGTTCGCTTTGTATCGATGAAGGAATTGGAGGAGTCGACACGCCCGACAACGCTGTTATTCTATGTAGTTTCCTCAATTGAAGAGGGATGTGTATTTCGTAAGGTCGCGACCAGGTAGTAAATCCAAACCGGGACAGCAACGATTGCTATGGATAGAGGTTCACCTGGAGACTCCTCACCAGAATTGATATCTAACAGAACGTAACGGAGTGTTTCTGGTATTCCAGTCGCTAAAGAAACGATAGTGGCTATTGCAAAGATCACCAGACCGGCCATCAGATACAGTCTTCTTAGCAAGTCCGATCGTTCATGCTCCGTTTCTACCCGCCGTCTACCTATGAGATGTATCAGTAGCAGGAATAGGCCGATTACCGTCAAACTCACACCGTTGATTAGGCTGCCCTTCATCTGGAGATCCACTTCCTCAGGTAGAGAGCGTGTTTCATACCCATTATCACCTGAGTAACCTTCATTCTGGACTTGCGGTTCTCCGTACAAAGCCTCGACTCGATGGTCCTCGTACACGTTGCCATAGCTAAATTCCCGACCAGCTACTTCCCCAAATCCAACTTTGAGAAGAGTGGCGGCCCCCCCTAGCCCAGCAAGTCCGACACTGACCAGAATCACAATGTAGAAATATGTTCTGAGTGCGCCTCTATAAGAGAATCGGATAGATGTGCCTGCCCTGATTCTTAATATGAAATAGACGATTCCTACTATGATTAGAATGGGAATCGCCAGACCTAGAAGTGGAAATATCATGTCCATGCGCTAATATTAATTCTCCAGCTTATACTTTGCTCTTCATGCCAGGCCCTGCTTTCAACTATTTAATTCTGAGGACCATACAACAGGTGTGCCAGAGCGGCTGAGATAGGTGCGGAACTCACGAGGTAATTCTAGCCGTTGCCAACTTGATGCCAAAAGCGTCGGCCGAAAGCTGGGCGGCTGATGAGTTAGGGACGTGGAGATTGCGGTGGACTGACTTTATTAGGTCAACGATCAAAAAACTTCTGTTGCTATAATCGGTCATTAGAGTAGGACGGTCATGCAGCAATATCTAATACCCCATCGGACCGGTGATGAGCGGCTACTTATACCCGGTTGGGCGGGTGAGATCACTGATCCTGAATTGGCGTTCATAGAAGAACGTCTCCGAATGTCACGCCGCTTATCTAAACAATGGGGAATCATCGACCAGGACTACTGCGTAAAGTACATACGCCGGGTTGCACTGTGTGGGATGCCAGATAATCGAAAGCAATGTAATATTGCGCTATGTTGAAACCTTCGCACAGCGCTTGAATCTCACAACGGCCAACCTCAAAGAAAGACCCCTGCAATCGCTCAGGGGCCTTTCTTTGTGCCTGACAAATGGAGCCGGTGAAGAGAGTCGAACTCTTGACCTGCGGTTTACGAAACCGCTGCTCTGCCACTGAGCTACACCGGCTCGGGGCTCCCGGCTGGGGTGGGGAGTAGCCTGAATTTTATCATAGGCGTGGTTGTATTTAGATTCGTTTTTTCTGACGAAGATCTGTCTCGAAATGGGCGCGGTGGTGGTGTTGTTTGAAGTCGCCTGCCGTTCGAACAACGGTTACGGTCGTCTGGCGCTAGTTGTCCCATTGGTGGGATCCAGATGAATGGGACAACTATTTCTACTGGTCAACCGTCCTCGGCCAAAGCACCAACTTCTGCAGCGTTGCCGTTGTCCTCAGCCTCGGAACAACTTGAGCCATCGCCGACCGCAACGCACTGCTGTTTACCGTTGAGCCGATCATCCTACCGTCTCTAATGCCAACGTCCAGACACCGTAATCCAGCCTGCACTGAGGTACCTGGCGTTGGGTGACTCCTACACGATTAGAGAGAGAGTTGCGCCTAGTCCACGCTGTCCGGTGTAGTTCGCTGGGGCTGCCCGAGCGGTGGGCGTTGTCATAGGGGCATCGGAGGTCCCTGCACGGAATGGACGACCGAGGTCCTAGATGTTGGCATCGACGCGGCCGCTCCAAAGGGTTCCTACGACTTGGTTGCGCTCCTGATTGGAGTGAGCGACCAGTACGAGGATAGGCCTATGGATTCCTTTCGTCAGGGTTTCAGCGACGTGATTCAACGGGCCTTCGGTTTCGCCGGGAATTCACCGCCCAAGGCGATTACGTTGTCGAACCCGGACTAGATTGTGAAGCCTTTTGCCAGCTCCTAGAACTAGAGTCGGATTGATGCGGAAATCGATTTTTTAACCAAACGACTCAGGAAGAGGCCATAAAGACCGGGGTGTTGTTCATTGATATCACCGGCAGTATCGGAAGCCGACATTGCTCTGCTGGCACACAATGGCTGCGTACTCAGGGGACATGTACCGGACGTGGGTGTAGTTAGTCCCACCTGAAGTTCTTGCGAGTCTTCAGGGAGCCTAGGTTCCTGAAGACTCGTCGAATCGCTCTGGCCGGTAGTTCCGCAGAGTCTCCACCCGGGCGCCTTCCATGATCTCAATGGTGGCCATGTCTGCTATTAATGGTGCTAGTGTGACGCCGCTGTGGGTCAGGGCGATATAGACGCTTGGAGCGCCGTGACAAAACCCAAGCACTGGATAGCCGTCGATCGGCATCGGCCGGTACCCCACCGGTTCCGGGGTTGCGATGGCTGACTCCAGGCCTGGTGCGTATTCTTGAGCTCTGGCCAGAAGCTCGTCGGCGTGAGCCTGGGAGTCATCCAGGCTCACGCGCTCCTGGGAGCCCTCTCCGATCATTACGGTGCCATCGGCGCATTGCCGGAGGTGGACCTGGGGGCGCTCCGGTTCCAGCGCTGGAGCATACACCACCGTCGCTCCCCCAAAGGCGTTAAATATCGGCGGCAACACGTTGGTCCGGATCACGACGCCAGGGCTTTCTTCTTGGGGAACGGCAACTCCGACCGTTGCGGCAAGCTCGGTTGTCGCCGTTCCGGCGGCCAAAACCACAACGTCTGCCTCCAAGACGGCAGACGTTGTCTGTACCCCAACGGGAAAGGCGCTAATCGCGGCAACCGGCGTGTTCAGTTTTAGGTCGGCGCCCAAACGGCGAGCCCTTTGGAGGCAAGCCTCGGCAACCCGCACCGGTTCAACTTGCCCGTCGGGCTCGTGAAAGACGGCAGCGGCGACCGAGCGAGGGTTTATCCGCGGTTCCAATAGTCTAAGCTCTCGTTCGGTAAGCAGACGGCAGGGGTAGCCCCATTCCTGAAGCTGAGCAGCATTGGCTTCCAGCATGGAGGCGTCCTCACTGGTTGCTGCCCATTCCAGCTGGCCGCCCCAACGAAGGCCAACGTCCGCGGCAAGGTCTCGTACGAGGCGGTCCCAAAGGCCCATCGACCGGCGGTTTAGCTCATGGTAGGAATGGGGTTTCTTGGCGGTGGCGTTGATCCAAGCGAAGGAATGCCCCGTAGCTCCGGACCCGGGGTGACCCTTGTCCAATACAGTTACTTCGGCGCCGCGAGCTGCCAACCGAAATGCGATGGTTGCTCCGACTATGCCGGCACCGACGACGGCCACCTTCAATTTTACATCTCCTGAACGGGTTGAAATAACATAATATACCAGGCTGACCCGGATTCGAAAATCAGGCCAGAGAGACGACATGCAGTGGCCGTTAAAGGTATTACTAGAAGTGACCCCGGCCGACGCGGCCCATTGGAGGAATTGAGCAAAGCCATTGTACGGGCTGGATCCAGTTGGACGGTGCTCCTTGGCAAAGTGGGGCAGCGCCGCGTTCGAAGACTTTGATGCGGCCAGGGTGGTCCTCTAGGGTCCGGACGACTTGGCACGATTGGTGGAGACCCCAGCTATCGTCCGTAATCGGCGCAAGATGCCGGTCCTGATTGAGAATCCCCGCGTTATATTGGACCAGAGCCAAGAGCACGGCACGTTTGGTACTACCTGCGATTTTTGTCTACTGGATTACTACTCACAAGTCAGGGCCTGGGCCAGTCGCCCGCCGAATGTGACCTCACGTCCGAGTTTGTTTTTCTCTACTGTGTCGGCGAAGAGACTCCAGCATGGCAGAACCGCTGATTGGGGAAATTGCCGGACTACTTCCCATCTTTGATGAAGTCCGAGACCTTCTCGGCGATCATGATGGTGGTGGCGTTGGTGTTGGCCCGGATGCAGTCGGGCATGATGGATGCGTCGACGACCCTGAGACATTCGACGCCTTTCACCTTCAGGTATTGGTCGACTACCGCCATCGGATCCGAGTCCGGCCCCATCTTGCAGGTCCCGGAGACGTGGTGGGTCGTACCGGAATTCCGGCGTAGCCATTTGTCGAGAGCATCGTCGGATGCCAAGTCATTATCGGTGGGAAACACCCGGTCCAACAAGAGCTCTGAGTATTCGGGATGTGCCGCCAATCTGATAGCTAATTTTACGGCTTCCCGCATCCGCCGCAGGTCTTCTTTCTCTTCGTAGTAGTTGTAGTTCAGGAACGGCTGGACGTGGGGGTCGGTCGACTGGAGTTCCAGTTCGCCCTTGCCCAAGGCCAACTGCAGACTGATGTTGAAACCTATGTAGTTTTCGGAGTCGTCAATCTCCACGTGGGCCGGGCGGTGCTCGCTGGTCATGAGCATGGGGATCAGTTGCATGTCGTTACGCAAATCTGACCCCTCAACCGTGTAACGCAGGCCGACCTGGATAGCGGGAGCCTGGACATCAGGCTTTTCGCCGGTAGCCTTGAAAAGGACCGAGGCCGACGGATGATCGCGCAGGTTCTGGCCCACGCCCGGTAGGTTTCGGACTACCTGAATTCCTAAGTTCTTTAGGTGGTCAGCTGGCCCTATTCCCGATAGCATGAGCAACTGGGGTGAAGCAATGGCCCCGCTGGCGATTATTATTTGAGCGCCTTGGATGTTGAAGACCTCTCCGCCGCTTTCGACTTCCACGCCGACTGCTCGCTTTCCCTCGAAGAGAATCCGGCGGGCAGTCACGTTGGCCCGAATTGTGAAATTCAGTCGGTGGCGGGCCATGTCCAGGTAGTTCAGGGCGTTGCTCATGCGGACGCCGTCAATGGTGTTGCGGGCGCGGGGTGACACTCCGGTCGACTCCGGATGGTTCATATCTTCGTCTATGAGGTACCCTTCGCCCACACAAGCACTCTCAAAAGCTTTGGCGCTGAGCAGCCATTCGTTGCGAGGATAGCGGCGCACAGGCACCGGCCCGTTAGAGCCGTGGAAGTCGCCGCTAAAGTCCAAGTCTGTCTCCATTTTGTTGAAGTACGGCAAGACTTTTATGAAGGACCATTCGTCGTTGCCCCATTGGGCCCAGAGGTCGTAATCCTCGGGTATTCCTCGGAACAGCACCTGACCGTTGACCGCGCTGGAACCACCGGTTGCCTTGCCCCTGGGAATCGTAAGGTTGGGTTGTTCGGGAGTTATTTGGGCGGTGTAGCCCCAGTTGTGGGGTCCGTAGGCCGATAACCAAACGTTGTTGCCCAGCTTCAGGTCATCGGGTAGATGCTCGAAGTCGGGATAGTCCGGTCCGGCTTCCAAGAGCATTACAGATCGGCTGGGGTCTTCTGACAGCCGTGTGGCGATGGTGCAGCCAGCCGAGCCGCCTCCGACCACTATGAAGTCGTATTTCATGGGATTCCTCCGTCTTTGCCAGCTAAACTGGTCCCTGGAGAGGTTTGGGTGTGGGCCCATGCCAGCGCCAAGAAATAATAATATAACCGGGTCGGAAGAGCACTGGTTACACACGCATCCTATGGCATCTCCAACAAGAGGGCCTTGCTGCGAAATTGGTATTCTGAAGAACGCACCGACAAAGAACCTCTTTTGTGCGGGCCGCGAGACCCTTAGCACAGCTAAGGGTTGCGATGACGAGATTGCCAGAGGCCGGCTTGGCATGGTGCGCGTAAAACTTTTGGAACAAAATGCGCTTAAGGAAGAGAATGAGGGCGTTGGTCTTCTACTCCAGTTCCATGAGAGGGTCGTTGGTGCGGACCGAATCGGTGGGTTGCACCAGGATCTCTTTGACCACTCCATCGCGACTGGCGCGGACGCTTTGTTCCATTTTCATGGCCTCAATCACACAGAGTTCCTGGCCGTCTGTCACCTGTTCGCCGGGGCGGACTGAGATGGAAATGACGCGGCCCGGCATGGGAGACCTTATGACGTTGTCGGCCGCGGAAGACGCTACGGTGCGTTGGGACGGGGGAGGAATTTCGATGCCGGGGGGCGCTACCCGGCCGCGGCGAGGTCTGGAGCGAGACTGAGGCGACGGGCTTTCGATGTCAACAGAGTAGGTTTCGTCATCAACAGTGACCTTTATTGGGGACTGGCCCAGGTCACTTATTTCGACGTTATACCAGTTGTTGCCTACCCGGATACGGAGTCTGGTTACCGCCAACCTCTGTTCCCCAGAGTGCGGGAGAGGATCTGTTCACGACGCCCTTGATGGCGCCAAGAGCTTGTTGTCACCACAGGCGCGGCGTTATTCATCGCCAGCGCCATGGCGGCGCCGACGGCGGCAGCGATTTCCCTTTCGGTAATTTCCAATGTGGTTCTATTGGAGTGTCCGTTCGTACGCCCGTTGACGGAGTTACGTCGGACGGCATCACTGAGGGGCCCGGCTAGCCACTGTGGTATAGACCCAGTGTGGTAGGTGGCTTCCGCAAATTCTTTGGTTGCCAAAATGTCCCGCAGTAGCGGGACATTACACTTCACACCTTCCAGCCGTAACTCCAGAAGTGCTTTCTGCAGCGTTTTAATCGCCTGCCCTCGATCCTCTCCCCAGGCCATGACCTTGGCCATGAGTGGCTCATAGTCTAACCCAACGACGTAGTCGTTGCAAAGAGCGGAATCGACCCGCACGTGCTTTCCGACGGGCAAATGGAGATCGGTAAGTGGTCCAGCGTCCGGCATGAATGTTTTCGGGTCTTCAGGGTAAATACGGGCTTCGATTGCGTGACCTTCGGCGACCACGTCTTCCTGACTGATGGGCAATGCTTCCCCGGCGGCAACCCGTAGTTGTATCTCTACCAGGTCGAGACCGGTCACTAGTTCGGTGATTCCGTGCTCCACCTGAAGGCGGGTGTTCATTTCCAGGAAGTAGACGTTGCCGTCATTCGAAACCAGAAATTCCACCGTTCCGGCGTTGGTGTACTCAATAAATTTCCCGAGTTTGACGGCGAGTGCGGCCACTCTGCGCTTCAGCCTGGGGGTCAGCTTGGCTGACGCGGACGTTTCCTCAATGAGTTTCTGGTTGCGCCGCTGGACTGAGCAGTCGCGTTCGTTCAAATGGATAAGGTTGCCGTGATCGTCTCCCATCAACTGGACCTCGATGTGGGAGGCGTCTTTCAAGTATCGCTCGAAGTAGAGCCGAGAACTGCCGAAGGCGTTGGCAGCTACCTGCCTGGAACGCTCGATTACTGGCAGGAGCTCGTCCTGAGACTCGACGATGTGGATGCCAATGCCGCCGCCGCCTTCTGCTGCTTTCACCATTAGAGGGAAGCCCAGCTTCCAAGCGCGTGACGCCGCATGCTCATTGGCGACTGCGTCATCGGTCCCAGGCAGCAACGGCAAGCCTGCGCGTCTGGCTAATTTCCTAGACTGGAGCTTATCGCCCATTTTCTCCATAACATCGGGCTTGGGGCCAATAAAACGAATGCCAGACTGGTCACACAGTTTGGCGAAGGTGGAGTTCTCTGACAGGAATCCGTAGCCTGGATGAATCGCTTCTGCCCTCGACTCGCTGGCGATATCCAGGATCTTGCGCATGTTCAGATAGCTGTCTTCTGGGGGTGCGTCACCGACAAGGAACGCTTCATCGGCCTCGAGTACGTGCAATGAGTCGGAGTCGACGGTGGAGTAGATAGCGACGGTCTTGATGCCGAGCCGCTTGCAGGTACGGATTATTCGACAGGCGATTTCGCCTCTATTGGCAACTAGAATTTTCGAAAACACAAATGATCCTTTGTTATCGATGAACGCGTGGGCCGCATTCAGTTTGAGGGGGTACCTTTAAATTTATACTCCAGAGACGGTCTCGTTGTGAAGTTGTTCCATGAACAAGTTAGACCTGATTTCTTTGCCCAGCCAATATCCTACAGTCGTGGACAGGAGTGACTTTAATTCTTTCGATAGAGCGTCGTCTGTTACCAGACCAGCTGTCTCTTCGATGGTACTCCTGTGCATCATCCGAAGCACTTTGAGGGCCCGCAGGGAGAGCGGCCGTATGTGACCGTCTGTGGGGTTGCACCGCAGGCAGAGTACTCCGCCGAGATTTGGGCTAAAACGGTGTCTGTCGGGCACCAACTCTTCCCGGCACTCAACACACCGGTACAGCTCGGGCAACAGCCCGGTCACCCGAAGGAGGTGAACCTCGAAATACCTGAGTGTAATCTCCGATGCTCCTTCGTTGGTTGACTTAAGGGCCAAGCCGCGGAGCACATCGACTGCAAGTTGGTACAACTCGCTGTTGACGCTGGCTTCCGGGCCAAAACCGTCCGTAAGCTCTGCGACATACAGGCCTTTGGTGATGGCGCTGAGGTCCCCTTTTAGTCCAGGGAAACTGTCCAACACTTGGGCTTGAGTGACAATATCCAGGGTGCGACCCTGGGCCATTGACAGCCTCACGAGGGTTAAGGGCTCCAGGTGCCCCACCAGCTTACTGACCGATTTCCGTGCTCCCTTAGCCACCACTCGCAATTTGCCGTGCTCTCTGGAATACAGAGTAACCAGAAGATCGGACTCGCCCAGCAGGGCTTTCTTGAGAGTGAGCGCTTCGGCGCGGTAGGTTCGCGGTGGGGCCATTGCTAAAGTTCCTGCCGCCCCTGGAAGGCCCTGGTGAGAGTGGTCTCGTCGGTGTACTCTAGAGTACCGCCTACCGGCAGGCCACGGGCCAGGTGGGTGATGCGCAGATCTTGACGGGTGATGTGGCGCTGGATGTACATCGCAGTGGCCTCGCCCTCCAGCGTCGGGTTGGTCGCTATGACCAGCTCTGTGACTTCGTCGTCGGCCAACCTGGAGAACAACCCCCGCAGCTTTATCTGGTCGGGCCCCACTCCGTTGATGGGAGAGATCACGCCATGTAGCACGTGGTAAAGTCCTCGGAAGCTGCGGGTGCGCTCCAGAGCCAGAACGTCCAGCGGGTCTTCCACCACGCAGATAATTGAGTGGTTCCGGCGTTCGTCGGAACAGATAGTGCAAGGAGAGGCGTCGGCAAGGTTCTGGCAGTCTTGACAGAAGACTATGTTTTGCTTGACGGCTGTCACTGCCTCGGCCAAGGCTAAGGCCTCTTCTTCGGGAAGGCGGATGATGTAGTAGGCGAGGCGCTGCGCACTCTTGGGCCCGATGCCGGGCAATCGGTTAAGCTCTTGAACCAATCGGGCCAGTGAAGGGGCGGCGGTGGGGATGTTATCTTGCATCATCGGCTTATATCGTTGAATCGGCCGGGACTATCTGGCTCCGACTCAGGATGCTAAAGCCCCGGAATGTTGAGGCCGCCGGTGACGACGCTCATCTTCTGGGCTGCCAACTCTTGGGCCTTGGTCGAGGCGTCGTTGACTGCGGCGGCCACCATATCCTGCAGCAACTCGATATCTTCGGCCGCCTCGGGCTCGATCGTTACCGATTCCACAGCCTGCTTGCCGGTCATCACGATTTTGACCGCTCCGCCTCCCGCTGTACCCTCAACGTGGAGGGTTTCCAGTTCATCCTGGATCTTTTGTAGTTGGGCCAGCTGCTTTTGAGCCTGCCGCATCATGTTGCGGTTCATTCTTCGACCTCTTCCAATATTCTGGCGCCCATTCCCAATGCGGCGCGGACCAAGGGGCTCTGCTGTGTTGATTGGGTGTTGTTATTGCCTACCCCATTTCCGTTGGCCAGGGTCAACTTGAAATCGTAGGCTGTCCCGAAGGAATTGGTCACTGCCTCGGTGACCCGGTTCCGAGAGTTGGGGTCATCCATTTCTTCTTGCATACGCTCGAGGTTCGCTTTGTTGGTAAAGGGCAGCACCAGCACCTCGCCTTCGAGGAAAATCGCGTTTGCTTTACAGTCCCTGAGGAGTGCTCCCAGGTTGTATTTTTTTCCTTTATGCCGCCCCAAGGCCTTTACAGCGGTCACCCACTTGGTCCCCAGTTCGCCTATCTCGGTCTCGGTCTCGGTCGCGGACGTCGGCTGATCTGGATTGCCTTGCACTACTCCTGGATTGCTGGGCCGGCGCTCCCGTTCAGTGGGCCGCGGCGGCGGGTTCGTGACAGGCCCATTATCTCTGGTGACGCGTCGTTGGGTCACCGGGGTGGCCGGTGCTGCGGTGGCCGGCGCTGGAGTGGCCATCGGCTCGGGCTGGGATGCGGCTGGCGACATATCCTCGCAGATTTCCACTACGGCCAGTTCCAGCGGCAGAGTTGAGGGAGCGTCATAACGCATATTGACTGCCCCCCAGACTTTGAGGGACTTAACAATCCTCCAGGATGGCAGACTGCTGACCAATTCCTTGAGATTGGCGATAACGTGGTCGGGCAGGTCCACAGCGTCTTCCGAGCCCCACTGCAGGTGCATGACTGCGCGTAGCAATTCAGATGTCTGGCGGTGCAGTTGACGGAGGTCGGTCCCGTCCCAGGCCGCGCGGTTGACGGCGGACAGCGACGCCGAGGTGTTTCCCATGAGCAGGTAGTTGACCAGTTCCAAGGAGCTTTCCCCGTTGCCAATGCCCAGTAGCTCTTCTACTTGTCGGAGGCCCACTCCGTCCCGGTAGGAGACCACCAGTTGCTCCAAGAGGTTTTCGGCGTCGCGCAGGCTGCCGGCGGAATATTTGGCGATCTGCCGCAGCGCTTCCGATTCCACTGTCACGTCCTCAGTCTCCGAGATTTCCGCCAAACGCCCGAAGATCATCTCGGACGGTATGCGTCGGAAATCAAGGCGTTGGCAGCGTGAGATGATGGTGGGCAAGATCCGGTGGGCCTCGGTGGTGCATAGCACGAAAATTACGTGAGGCGGAGGTTCTTCCAGGGTCTTGAGGAAAGCGTTGGAAGCTTCTTTGGTCTGCATATGGGCTTCGTCTATGATGTAGACCTTACGTTTGCCCTGCGAGGTGGCGAAGTTCACCTTGTCTCTGATGTCCCGGATTTCGTCGATACCGCGGTTGCTGGCGGCGTCCAACTCGATGATGTCCATGAAATGGCCGTCGTTAATCGATTGGCAGATGGCGCACGAGTTGCAGGGGTCGCCGTCTTGGATGTCTAGGCAGTTTACGGCCTTGGCAATTATGCGGGCGGTGGTGGTCTTTCCGCAGCCTCTGGGGCCGCAGAACAGGTAGGAGTGGGACACACGTCCCTGTAGGATCGATTGCCGGAGGGTGGTGGCCACATGCTCTTGTCCCACCATATCTTTAAAGCTGGAGGGACGCCATTTGCGGTAGTAGACTTGTGCCGTCACGGTAAAAGACCCTCAAAAAACCCCTCTGGAGTTTTCAAGGACTCCAAAGCAGCCAACTCCTTGGCCCGCATCAACGCTGACTCTTCGGGATCCGCGTGATCGTGCCCGGTGAGGTGTAGCACACCATGTATGATCAGGTGCGCCAATTCATGTTCAAGTGGTATGTGGTGTTCTTCTGCCTGACGTTGCACCTGAGGGTAGGCCACTATCACTTCGCCCAAGGGATTGGGCTCATCAGGCGGCAGTACAAACTGAATCTCATCGGCACCGTCGGGGTAGGCTGCCGAACCATTGTCTGGCCCCTCCCAGTGCCCTTGGTGCTCTGCTGAGAACGACAACACGTCAGTCACCTCGTCCAATCCTCGGTAACGGGCGTTCAAGCTTCGGACCGTTTGGTCGCCGGTGATCAGGAGGCTGATTTGGGCCGCGTCCGGCGAGTCCAAGGCCACGACCAGGGCGGATTTGGCCACACCCTCCAACCACTCCTCGCCTATCCCACTGGCAGCGGGCTCGTCGATGGAAACGTATATCTGAAGGTTTAGTCCAAGGTCTTGATGATTGGTCAAAAAGGTCCCGCAGGTGGGTGCCGGCCGGGGGCCCCAGGCCACATCTGAGGCTGAGCCAATCATAGCACGCCGCCGAGAAGCCCATCAAGAAGCACAGTGGCTCCGCCGGTCGGTAGCGCCGGCCAGACCTTTACCTGTTTGGGGATTCCTGCGTCTACCACCCTAACATTCACTAGAAAACTCAGACGCCTAGGCACCGCCTCGGCTGCGGAGGACTGAATTGGCGACTGGAAGCGCAAGCGAGGCCGCAGGATGGTATCTGCCGTCGCCTAGGAGGCTCAAGACGGAGGAAGAAGAACCTGCGGCTGTACGAAATGACGACCGTTCCCGCCGGGCATAATTGAGGTCGGTGCGATGCCAGTGACCCGGCTCCTGATTTCGACTTTAGCCTCTACTAGAAGGTCGATGCAATAGGTGAGCGAAATAGCCAATTAGTGCGTTTTCCGAGACCCCTTAGCGTCTCGAATTTCAGGGCAGAGCGCTGACCGTATTCGATGCCCCAGCAACAGGTTTTCCACGATGCATTTAAAGGTCGGGTGATGTTGGTGGGAATCGAGATGGGTCCGTTGGCCAGACTGAGCTCCCGTCAGGACGCCGACGACTTGTTGCAACATTAGGGATTACATGTCCGGTGGGATGAACCGACCGAAGCAAGCGTGATGAGAAAGTACGGAGTTCCGGCGTATTCAGCGAGCCTGTAGGCAAGATATTCGATAGGGGGGCGGTGGTATCGATTGCAAAACCCCGTTGCGCCTCACCACCCGGCTGTTGGAGGTCGAAGTGGAGTCTGCCGCTAACTGACCTCAGTCCCACAGGAATGGACCCTCGCGCCATCTTCGCGGCGCTGTTAATATTTCAGGAAACTGTGCAGCGGGAGATGGATGCATGCGGGGTGTAACCTTAGCCGGCAACCGCCGAGCGGAGATCAAAGAGTTTCCAGACCCCCAAGCCGGTCCGGGTGAAGCGGTCCTGGGCATTCGGGCCTCAGGTCTCTGCGGTACCGACTTGCACCGTTACCAAAGCCCTGAACCCACAGATATGATCACCGGGCATGAGCCCTGCGGAGTGATCCTGGAGCTGGGACCTGGGGCTCCTCCCGGGTTGAGCTTGGGGGACCGGGTGATCTGCCACCACTACGCCGGGTGCGGCACCTGTGAAATTTGCACCACCGGCAATGAGCAAATGTGCCTTCATGGCCATATCACCTTTGGCGGCGGTAACGCTCACGGTGGCAACGCGGATTACATTTTAGTGCCGGCCCGCACCTTGGTGCACTTGCCCGACGGACTCTCTTTTGAAGAAGGCGCAGCTGTGTCATGCGGCACTGGTACCGCCTGGCAAGGCCTGAGCAGAATGGGCGTGTCGGGTAAAGACACTGTAGCGGTGTTTGGGCAGGGGCCGGTTGGTGCCAGCGGCACGCTTTCGGCCAAGGCCATGGGCGCCCGAGTTGTTGCACTGGATGTGGTGCCGGAACGGTTGCAATTGGCCCGCGACCTGGGCGCTGACCACGTAATTAATCCCATAGAGGTCAACCCTGTGCAAACCATCCGAGAACTGACGGGCGGGTTCGGTACCTCGGTGTCTTTGGAGACGTCGGGAGATCCCATAGCCAAGCAGCAGGCGTTGGAATGCCTCCGTCCTTTCGGTCGTGCTTGTTACGTTGGGATCGGAGGGCCGGTGGAGATTAATTTCACCCGCGATGTAATTCTTAAAGATGCGACCATCTTTGGGTCTCTGACGTTCAGCAGATCAGAACTGATCGAATGTGCTCGGTTTTTCGTGGAAACTAAAGCACCA
Organism: uncultured Dehalococcoidia bacterium; assembly: GCA_964645515.1. Taxonomy (GTDB): domain Bacteria; phylum Chloroflexota; class Dehalococcoidia; order Lucifugimonadales; family UBA3495; genus VXOI01. Next base: position 14,141 of record CAZYBD010000200.1, read on the forward strand.
TTGAGCAGATTGATCACTCACCGGTACTCCCTCGACCAAGCGGTGGAGGCCTTTCAGACCTTCGACGGCGCTACCACCGGCAAGTGCGTCTTCGTTTTTGACTAGGACCCTATATTTTTTCAGAGAGGGACTGTATGCGCGGCGTCACATTCAGCGGCAACCGCAGAGCAGAGATTGGCGAGTTCCCGGACCCCCACGCCGGGCCCGGAGAGGCAGTATTGCGGATTCGGGCCTCGGGGTTGTGCGGCAGCGACCTGCACCGGTACCGTGGCCCGGAACCGGAAGAGATGATTTCCGGACATGAACCCTGCGGCGTGATCGAGGAACTAGGCCCGGGGGCGCCTCCAGGCCTCCGGTTGGGGGACCGGGTAATGTGCCACCATTACGCTGGTTGCGGTACTTGCGAGATCTGTGCCATGGGGTATGAGCAACTCTGCCCCACCGGCCACGTGACCTACGGCGGCGGAACCGGTCACGGCGCCAACGCCGACTTCATTTTGGTGCCGTCTAGGTCGCTGGTGCATCTGCCTCAAGAACTGTCCTTCGAAGAAGGTGCCGCCATATCCTGCGGCACAGGCACCGCCTGGAATGGACTGAAGAAGATGGATGTTTCGGGCCGCGATACGGTGGTTGTTTTCGGGCAGGGACCGGTAGGCGCCAGTGGGACTCTCTCCGCCAAGGCTATGGGGGCCCAGGTGATCGCAGTAGACGTGATGCCGGAGCGATTGCAGCTGGCGCGGGACCTTGGGGCGGATCACGTGATAAACCCCAACGATACTGACTCCGTGCAGGCGATCCGTGATTTGACCGGCGGTGTGGGTGCGTCGGCGTCTTTGGAGACCTCAGGCAACCCCACCGCCCGGCGACAGGCGCTTCAATGCCTGCGTCCTTTCGCCCGGTGCTGCTACGTAGGGTTGGGTGCTGCCCCTGCTGAGATTCACTTTGACGAGGACGTTATTTTCAAAGTTTTGACCATATACGGTTCTTGGACATTCAGCAAGGCGGAGTTGATCGAGATAGCCCGGTTCTTTGTGGAAACGAAAGCGCCGTTGGACCGGTTGATCACCCACCGCTACTCGTTGGACCAAGCCGTGGAGGCCTTTCAGCTTTTCGACGGCGCTACCACCGGAAAGTGCGTGTTCGTATTCGACTAATGAGGGTGCAGGTCTGATTGATGGAATCTGCGACGTGAAGTAGGATGCCCGGCGTCCAGTCTTACGTGGGATTGACTGCTCACCGCTGAAAGCTACCGTTAGGAGGCCAACGCAGCAATGGCAACTAAAACCTTTCGACAAATAATCAGTAACGAAGAAGAGCTACGGCAAGTCCTGGGCCACCCCAATCAACTGAGCTTGGAGAAGGAGATTCACGCCTTGGACGAGCACTGCCGGAACTTCATTGCGCGTTCGCCGTTTTTGCTTATTGGGACTGCCAACGCAGAAGGCAATGGAGATGTTTCCCCCAAAGGCGACCCGGCCGGGTTCGTGCAGGTGCTAGACGATCACACGCTGGCCATTCCCGATCGCCCTGGCAATAGACGGTTCGACTCGCTGGTCAATCTTCTGGAAAATCCTCAGGTGGCGTTGCTGTTTTTGGTCCCGGGCGTGGAAGAGACGTTGCGGGTGAATGGCACTGCCACCATGGTCCGGGACGAAGAACTACTCAATCGTATGACGGTCCAAGGTAAACAGCCACTACTGGCCATATTGGTTGATGTGCGCGAGGCTTTCCTCCACTGTGCCAAGGCGTTCAAGCGCAGCAAGTTATGGGACGAGGAATCGCAGATTGTCCGGGACGAGTTGCCGTCTCTGGCAAAAATGGTCTTGGACCACACCAACGACCAGTCGTGCACCCTGGAAGATATGGAAGAGCACATCGAAGAGGCCAACCGGACTACTATGTATTAGAGACTGCCCAGGCGAGTGCTTTGGCGCCCCATGTATGCACACCAAGGCGCTCCGGCACTCTACCCCGTCCGCAGCCGGTAAAAGGGCCTGTTCGGTGGTAAGGAATTGTTCTAATAAGATTACCGCGAATGATTGAACTCTTCTCCGCAAAATTGGTGGAAGTGGTCCACTGGTGGTGAAAATTTTACGGACTCACCATTGTGGAGATCTCGCCGATTTCAGTTAGCGCCGTCTAATTTCGCCATTTCGATTGGATTGCCCAAATAAATTATTTTGTCTGTAATCTGGCTGGCAGATTCGTCAATCGCCGAGTTTACGGTTTTTCCAGGTCAGGGTTCCCCTCTTTGCTCTTGCGAATGACAACAGGCCCAACGTTAGTATTGCTGCGGTAATAATCGGATGGATAAATGCTAACCAAATAGGGTGAGGGGTGCGTCTGAGAGCCATGCCCCAAGATACTGTCATTAAAGTCAATATTACCCCAGACGACAGGACAGGCACTACCCCAGGAAATAATCCTAATCCTCGCGCTATTAGTACTGTGAGAGGAGCAACTCCGATCCCAGCTATAGTTGGCCAAGCTACCGCGAAACAAAGGATACTAGATCCCATAGACGGGAAGATGTTTCGAGCGAACCCGTCGATCAAGCTAGCATTGTCGCGATACATGTGACATCGGACATCAGATGTGCCGTCCAGGAGTTCCAATTGGAGTCCGTAGGTTTTGATCCGCCTGCCTAACTCCAGATCGTCTACTATCGTGTCCTTGATATTTTCGTGTCCTCCGATCTGTTCGTAGGACTCCCGCTTAAACAACATGAATTGGCCGAAAGACATGCTTACCCTAGAACTGCCCAGCTTCTTTGCAAGGGTCATAGGGAAGCAACCCAAAGCGAACCAGTCTATGAATGGGAGAGTCAGTCTTTGCAAAAATGAGGAGGTCTCTCTGCTCGGAACCAGGCTTACCAAATCATTCCCTGAATTTAGCATAGTCGCCACTGCCTTGCTCACAGTGGACTCGCCGAACCATGTGTCGGCATCGGTGAACAATAGGAAGGAACCATCTGCAGCCTGGCTTAACTGATGGCACGCCCAATGTTTACCAATCCAGCCGGGCGGTAGTGGCAAACCAGTTATGACCTTAACCCGGTCATCAGAATGCGTAATCGACCGTGCTATGTCACCGGTGCCGTCATTAGATTGGTCGTCGAGTATTAGTATGTCGAGGTTACGGTAGTCTTGGGCAACCATAGAACGGATTGATCGTTCTATGACATCGGCTTCATTTCTAGCAGGGATCAAGATGGATACCCTGGGCCCCGTCGTTGGGACGGATTTGGTGGAGTTGCGGCGCGATGTCATCAAATTCACCAAAGTGATCATAGTCACAGTGGTGGACACACCCAATAGCAACGTGAAGGCGACGTAGACTAGGACAGTCAATTCTAGGACCCACGTAGCCGAATGAGCCAATTCCTAGAGGAGGGCCGCTGTTTCAATGCGTCCCCTTGCTTAATAATTACTAAAATGAGATTAACGGCCCATAACACAATCAGATACTCGTTGCGAAGCCAACATGCAACTATTATGCCAAATAATGCAAATCCTAGAACTACAGTCCATGCGTGTGTTCGTTGGAGACTGTGAAAAACCGCTTGGCATAGACATGCTATTGGAAAACCCAGACCCCAAGGGGTTAAAGCTGCCCAAACCCCACTGGTAACTGCTATAGCTTTTCCTCCCCGGAATCCCAGAAATGGTGAAAAGGCGTGACCAAAAATTGGGGCCAACCCAACCATACATAATCCCCATTTCTCAATGTCCCCAAATGTAGCTGCCAGAAGTACCGGAACGGCACCTTTGAGGGTTTCCATAACTACCGCAATCATACCGATACGGCTACCTGCGGCTTTCCAGGCATTAGCTGCTCCTGGATTACCATCGCCGACACGCCGTATGTCTCCTCCGGTGGTAACTCGTCCTAGAACCACAGCAAAAGGAGCAGCACCAGCGAACAACCCGGCCAAAACCCAGATAGCTAACATCATGTCCCTCTATTGCGCCACCTGGACGTCGTTACTCTGGTAATTAATAATCCCGCTTAGAGTATTGGCCACCGAGGTTACTCAACTTCCTCAGCAAACGTTATCTTCCATTCCCCGACAATTTTGGCAAATTCCATGAGAATGCGACGGGTGCCCACGGGCTCTTTCAGCGTTACATACATTTCCGCCTGGTCTTGCCCTGTGGCGCGAGGTGAACTTTCCTCGCTGGCTTCAAGTTTGACACCGAACTGCTTCATTTGGGCGATCCCGTCTTTTACCTCGTCCGCGTGTACCTGACGGTAATTTTCCTCCAGGTACGATAGCGTTTTCTCGACGTCGTAAGAGTTCAATGCATCCCAATAATCAAACGTCAGACTCCGCAGAATATCCATATCGGCCTGTGGCATATCTTTGTGAGTTGTTTCCACTGCTTCAGGTGTTGAAGCATCTGCAGAAGTTGAGATGTCAGTAGGGTTCACTGCCACAGGTGTTGAAACATCTGCAGAAGCTGAGGTTTTAGTAGTACCTACTGTGGGTTCGGTACTACTATCGCCGCAAGCTAGAATCGATAAGACCAAAGCTATACTGCCAGCTAGAATCCCGATTTGGTAAATACATTTCCATTGGATCGTCATCGATTACCCTCTCATTTATGATTCTTAGTGGTGTTCACGCAGTCGTTCGGGACGGAATAATATCCCAATCAATTATCCGGATATCGGGAACCTGGTCGCCGCTGCTACGCACGATCAAATCAAAGATCATACAAAATGTTTGTCAGCGTGATGGACACTAGTCGCGTCCATAAGGACAGTGCTAGAGATTAGACAAATCTTCAATTCGTGATCTCCTCCACCGCTTCTCAATGCGCGTAGCGCCGAAGCGATTCTTCCAGAGTGACTTCATGTGATGTTTGGAGGCATACTATGGCTCCTTTATACCTTGAGTGGGGTGTAAACCCCAAGACGGTTGCAGGACGGATCGTTCATGCGTGGTCAATGTCACCCTACACTTGTAGGCCCATTGCTTGTTTGGTGTCCTGGAAGCTGAATCCATACAGTTTGACATAGCGATGGGATTAGCCGGAAATCCCCTTGAGATGGTGACAAGCTAAAAAAGTTGACGGTTTACGACTTATGGGAGTATCGTACGAGTATGCGATTCGGTGACGACCTCTTCCACCTGTGTACGGACTGGCGCCTATAGGGTAGCGACTGTTTATTGCAAGCAACTGCAAATCTCGTTGCATTGAAATCAGGAACATGCGCCCGCTGAAATTATCTTAAACGGGCGCATATTTTTTTGCCTCGGCAAATCGGGATAAGTAATTATGACCTCAGAGCAAACAACTGAACCTTCGGAGTCGCGGCTGCGGAGTTTGATCAAGGCTTTATCCTGGCGAGTCACAGCTTTAATAGTAACCGTACTCGTCGTCAAACTGGTAACCGGAGACACGGAAATAGCGGCTATGGCAGGCGCCGCCGACACGGCGGTAAAAATCGGGCTGTATTACCTTCATGAGAGGGCTTGGATTCGGATTAAGTTGGGCCAGGGACGGCATGTTGGCGTTGCTGCCTAACGAAAGTCAAACACAATGGTAGCTTAAATCAGATCGGGAGAATAATGATGGTAGATCAATTGACCACGTCATCTATTGCAGAATTAGTGGACGGACTGCACTTTGGCCAGAAAGTGGAGCGATCGTTGGCTTTAATTGAAGAGGCTTATCAGAAGTTTGGTGACACCATGGTGGTGGCCAATAGTCTAGGCAAGGATTCGTTAGCCGTTTGGCACTTGGCCAAGAAGGTTAGTCCCAACATACGCGGATTCATTATTACCACTCGTTATAAGCCTGCAGAAACGGTTAAGTTCATGAACGAAGAAGTGGCTAGGTACCCGGAGCTAAAGGTGTTCAAGAATGATGCAGCCCAGCCTTTCGAACTTTATAAGACCGATCCGGATCAGTGCTGCCAGAACCTTAAGGTGGAGCCAACTCGCTGGGCGGTAGAGGAAATGGGAGTAAATTGCTGGGTGACTGGCTTGCGTTGTACAGAGGGACGGACACGAACCGACTATTTGGAGATCGAAGAGCGAGATGAAGGTCTGATAAAACTCAACCCGGTACTGCTGTGGCACGAACGGGAGATTTGGCAATACTTGGCGCTCAATCAGGTCAATGTTAATCCTTTGTACATCGAAGGATATCGGTCGTTGGGATGTGCCCCGTGTACTACAATCAGCGCGGGACCAGACGAACGAGCCGGGCGTTGGATCGGTACCAGTAAGTGCGGAGGCGAGTGCGGAATACACACTCAACCCCTGAAAGTCGGGACCTCCGCGCGCTTATCTTAAGAATGATCTGGTCTTTGACTAGTCATTGGCTGGACCGACTTCGCAATCCTGTTCACGGGGCGCGCCGTAATGGCCTATTCCCGAAGATTCCTTGGAATACGCAATCGGTAGGGTGTGGGTAATCTAGCCCGTCGCATGACACTTGATCTCGCCAAATTCGGAAGATGGCCCGGGAGGGCATACCTGTCGGTCATGATTCCGTCAACATCACCTGAGACCTGTATTGCGCACTGCTTTCCCGGTGTCTAGGAAACTGCGGCCACACAGTTTGACATGGCGGTGGACTTAGCCGGTAATCTCCCAGTCGTCAGAACGATTTGGTTAGCAAAACCTAATAAATAAGGCCCCCATATTATCT
>CAZYBD010000201.1:0-4013 GCA_964645515.1 uncultured Dehalococcoidia bacterium
CGGCTTCTGTACGGACTCCTTCCAATAGATCGGCGCCGGTGTTGCGCGACAGTTTGCCGTAGTCAGGGCAGGCAGCGACGTCGAAGTAGATGTTCCCGCCCTTCTCGTAGGCCTTGCCGTTGGCCACCAGGGTTTCGACGATGGAGACCATCTCTGGAATGTGCTCGCTGGCCCAAGGGAACACGGAGGCTTCCAGGATGTTGATCCGAGCCTCGTCCCGAAGGAACCGTCCGGCGTACATACTAGCGATTTCTTGGACCGTCTTACCTTCCGCCAAAGCGGCCAGTATCATCTTGTCGCCGCCGGTCTCCACCAACTCCTGGCGCATGTGGCCCACGTCTGTAATGTTCTTGATGTGTTCGACTTTCTGGCCGTGGTGTGTCAAGGCGCGACGGATCCAATCGGCCATGAGGTAGGTGCGAAGGTTTCCAATGTGGGCGTCTCGGTAGACAGTGGGGCCGCAGGTGTACATTCGTACGGTCCCCGGCTGAATGGGTACGATCTCTTCGACCCGTTTCGCCAGGGTATTGTAGATGCGCAGCATCTTGGTAGCCTCTTCCCGCGGGTTAAGGCCAGTTTAGCACGTTAATACTGCCCTCGCTACAGCCGTGACCCGTCTAGAAAGCAGAGTGGACGCCAGGAATCAACGACCGTCGGGGCTCGGCGCTGCCTGTTTTCACTGTTTGGGCTGGAGCGCTGTTTCAGCGATAATCAGGCCGCCCGCTTTCACCCTTTGCATGAACCAAGGCAGAAAGGGTGTAACGGACGCGTTTATTTTGTGATCGGACTGGTGGGGTGATGAAGGTCTTTTCTCGTGCCAACCGGAGGGTGGTCAAGGCCTCGTTTCACTAAGGGGACACTAGCACAGTCTCTTCGTTGCTGGGTGCCTCGTAAGGACCGTTTGACTGCAAGACTCTGGGTCGGGAGAACGCTCCAGCCAGAACGCTGCACCAATTGCGTCCGACAACTGGAGCAGCGTTCTGGCTGCTCAGGCTTTCGGAGTATCGACTTTGACTGCCCGGCCTGTGCGTGCCGATTCCACCGCAGCCGCGGTCACGAGGGTCGCGCTCAGACCATCAGCACCGGTAGCCCGAGGCTCTCGATCTTCCTCCACGGCTAAAGCAAAGTCTTCCAACTCATCTACGAAGTTAGCCAGGAAGTCGTTCTCAAAGCTTTCCGAAAGGTTTACCGTGGCGCTGACCACCTCTGTCTGGCCCGAGCGGCCCTCTCCGATTGTGTCTCGCCCGGCGATTCGGCCGTCCGAGCCGTAGATGGCGAAGTCATTTTGGGTGTCTGGCAGCATCCGGCCGCACCGTACGCTGGCGATAGCGCCGCCGCTCAGGCGCAGTGAAATCGAGGCGATGTGCTCCAATGGCTGGTCCTCGGTTTGCCCGTCGGTCATGGCAACGGCCTCTACGGTGTCCTCGGCCAGCAAAAACCGCATCAGGTCAATGACGTGTACGCCCATCCCCATCATCACCGAAGCGTCTCCGATGAGTTCGGGCTGTTCCCACCATTCCCGCAGCCCCGTACGCGGTATATGCACTCGTTGGCCCCTGTCCCCGCGGGCCCATTGTCCGTGGGCCATGCGGATGCGTCCGATGGTTCCCTTTTCCACAAGTTCTTTGGCAGACATATGGGCCGGGTGGAACCGCAACTCAAACCCGAGTCCGAGCTTCACCCCGTTGCCGCGGCAGGCGTTGACCATCGCAACTGCGTCTTCCACGGTGGTGGCCATGGGCTTTTCCGATAGGACGTGTTTCTTGGCGTTGGCAGCTGCGATCGTCTGCGGCGCGTGGAGGACGTTGGGCGACGCAACGAAGACGGCGTCCACGCGCGGGTCCCGCAGCAGGTCATCGAGGGAAGTGTAGGCTTCTTGGGCGCCATGGGTTTGGGCAAAGACATCAGTCCTAGCTTTATCCCGGCCGCAGACAGCGACCAATTGCGAACGTGGCGCTATCGCCAAGGCCGGTGCTATTTTCAAATCGGCGTGGGATCCGATGCCCACTATTCCCCAACCCAAAGCCATTTTCGCCTCCGTTGATTGGATAAATACCGAGTCCTCAGAGAACATAGAGATTCACGATTGAGTAAACTAATAGAGAACTTCTGCAGTCCCGGTGCTTCCTGTGTTGAATCTGGGACTATGCTGCCTCTATGGTCACCGTAGAGCCGATCAGGGCCTGTTTCAATTGTTCCGTGTCCCCTAGGATCCTGCCGATGACAGTCACCCCGCCGGCGCTGATGCGTATCTGTATGGACATTTGATTTACTCCGGGTTTGGCGGCGGTGTGCCGGTTTATGACACGAACCGGTCTGGGGCGAACTCGGCTATGGGTAGACTGGTTTCGCCACTGGTAATGAGGTCGGCTATGGATTTGCCGATGGCTGGAGCCAGTAAAATTCCTTTCTTGCCAGCCCCCGTGGCCAGGCACACGTTTTCGTGGCCTGGGGCCCACCCTAGGATGGGCAGCCAATCGGGGGTCACCGGCCGGAGACACGCGGTGTGTAACGCCAACTTTGCGTTGGCCATATCCGGCACGATCCGGGTCACCCGGTCCAGGATGTTCCGCCTGGTCTCTTCCAGGGGCTGGTGGTCGTACCCGCGCCATTCCTCCGTGGTGCCACACCAAGAAGAGCCGTCAGGTTTGTTGTATATGTTGCCTCCGGCTCCGGAGATATCGTGTTGTAGCGGAGGGCCGGGTAACTCCATTCGCAATATTTCACCCTTGAGCGGGTCCACGGGTATGTAGGCGCCGAGCCAACTTTCGGCACGCCGAGACCAGGGGCCAAGGGCCATGACCACCAGCCCGCAATCAATATAACCATCCTCCAAGATCACACGGGCCGAGTCTGAGGTTAGCGGGTCAATGCCCACCGCGGCGCCGGCGCGGACCGAGGAGCCCGATTGTTGGGCGGAGGCGAAGAGGGCTTGGGTGAAGCCTAGGCTGTCAAGGGCCCCGTTACCGCGCTCGAAAATACCACGGATGGCCTCACGTGCGGTTCGGGGTTCCAGGTGCTGGATCTCTTCAGGCTCCAGCCAGGCGGCCTCAAACCCATCCGTAGCGGAGAAAATATCGATGGTCTCCTGGAGTTCGTCCAGCTCTGATTCGTCGAAGGTGATCCTGATTTGGGAGACGGTCCGAAGTCTGTAGTCGATGCCTGTGCGATCTTTGAGTTGGGCGCCCAACACCGAGTGCATCAGAAAAGATTCCCAGGCGAAAGAACCCAGCGGCCCAGGTATACACGCTCCCTGCAAAGGGTTCAGTCCACCGGCTGCGAACCCAGAAGCCTGGCTGCCGACACCCTCCTTCTCGACAATAATCGATTTAACGCCGGCCTCGGACAGGTAGTAAGCGACAGCGCAGCCAGCGGCTCCACCGCCCAGAATTACCACGTCTACAGTGTCGGTCATCTTTATGCCACGAAAGTTAATTGGTCGGTGCGCCGTAGCTTCTATAGGGTGGCGGCGCTAGAATGATTGCAAGACCAAGGAGGATCTAATGCCAGTCTACGAGTATTACTGTTCTGGCTGCGGCCAGGACTACGAGCTAATCCGGCCTGTTTCCCAGGCTGGTGATCCGGCACCCTGCCTCAAGTGCGGAAATCCCGGAGAGCGGCAGCTTTCCAATTTTGCTTTCCGCTCCAACACTTTTACGGCGCCCAAATTTAAAGCATCTTTGGAAAAACCAATGCGGTCGCGCATACCAAAGCCCGCCCCCGAAGTCGATAGCTAGACGGTTAACCCAGGCTACTCCCCTTCTGTAGCAGCTTTAGACCGGGAGTCGTTGCAAACGATGCAGGTGCAGGCGGATCGCAACGCCTTGTAGGTATATATCCCGGTGTAGTGGGTGTCACTCCAAAGCAACTGTACACCATAGTTGCCCACGGGCAATTGGTCCACGGCGCGAACGTCTTGGGGCACCGAATCCGGGTCCAAGGTCGGTCGCCCGGTCATTTCATCAACGCAACTCGCGCACGGGCACCGCAGCCTAAGATAGCGGTATGGATAC
>CAZYBD010000202.1:0-5687 GCA_964645515.1 uncultured Dehalococcoidia bacterium
CAGGCCGGTCGCGGTATTGTGGGTCTCCTTTTGCCCCATCTTCCCCTTCTCAAAGCGGACAAAATTGCCTACTTTTAAGCAGCAGCAGGAAGCACCATGCATCCGCATCGCGAGCCGATGTATGGTGCTTGAATCCTAGCAAAGCTTTTGGGACGATGTCAAGAGAGTTCAACCTTGGAATCAACTGATGCTTCGATGGTGCTTGCAGCAGGTCCTCTACACCTTCAATACTCCGGTAACCGAATGCCCATTTCGGAGGTGTGCTCGGCGGGGCATTTACGCTCAAACTCCGGTTGCCACCCCTCACTGCCTATAATATATTCTTTCCTTGAAATGGGTGTTAGATAAGGGAGCGCTGATAGCTTCCGCGACTCCCGTGGGCAGATCGGCGAGCGTATCTACTTTCCAGTTCGAGCACCTGTAGTCTACGTGGCAACCCCGAGATACCTCCAGTTAAGAAGTCTAAGGAAGAAAGCATGGCTGACCAGGATATTGCGTTAATGGCTCACCTGATGCGGCGCGCCGGGTTCGGCGCAAGCCGCGACGAAATAGAGGCCAAGGCGGCGCAGGGCTACGGCAGTGTCGTCCAAGAGTTGCTGAACCCGGAGTCCCAGCCGGCATTGGAAGACGACCTGCTGATGCGGTACTTCCCATCCTATTACGAGCCTGCGGCCATTCAAACGAGCGTGCAGCTTTGGTTCTACCGGATGATCAACAACCCTCGTCAACTCCAGGAGAAGATGACACTTTTCTGGCACATGATCTTCTGCGCCGGCCATAGCAAGATCGACAGCGGTCAGGAAATGGGGCTGATGGTGCGGATGTTCCGGGAACACGGCATGGGCAATTTCCGGAACCTGCTCTACCGGCTGTCCACCAACCCCGCGATGATGTATTACCTGGACAATACGGAGAGCCATAAAGCCAACCTCAACGAAAACTACGGCCGGGAGCTCCTGGAGCTATTCTCACTGGGCGTCGGGATGGACGAGGGATTCAACTACACCGAGGACGACGTTAAGGCTTGTGCTCGGGCTTTCACCGGCTGGAACGTGGCGCCTGCTTACCCCCCATTCCCTCACGGACGGAGCCCCTGGGAATTTCGGTTTGACCCGGCAGACCATGATGAGACTGACAAGACCTTCTTGGGAGAAACTGGCAACTGGAATGGTGACGATATTATCGACATCATTTGCAAGCAAAAAGGCACCGCCCGGTTCATTTCGCGGCACCTGTACAATTTCTTCGTGGCCGACGAGCCTCAAATTCCGGCGTGGCGTTTGACCCCGCCCAGAGACCGGGCGGCTATAGAGGCGATGGAGAAAGCCTATTTCGACTCAGGCTATGAGATAGGCGCGATGTTGGAGGTGCTGTTTACCTCTGACTTCTTCAAGGACGAATCCGTCCGGTTCGCGAAAGTAAAGAATCCGGCGGAGATGGTTGTGGGTCTGATGCGCATGGTCGGAGAACACCGAGGGATCCGCCCAGGTATCTTTGATGTTTCCCTGGAACCTTACTACATGGGCATGGACCTGATGAACCCGCCGTCTGTCGAGGGCTGGCACACCGGCCGGGAATGGATTGACAGCGGCACGTTGGTAGAACGCATCAACTTCGCCTCGGATTTCCTTGGGGACACAGAACTCCCTGGAGTTCGCGCCCTGGTAGAACGTCTCATGTCAAAGGGTGATAGCTTGAGTCCGGAGCAATTCGTTGAAGAATGCTTGGACCTTACGGGCCCCTTGGTTGTGACCAAGGACACATGGAACCAGCTAATAGCTCTGGCTGCGAAAGAAGGCGACCTGAAGCATGGGAACGAGTTAGAAAAGGCTGATTTCACCCGCCGGACCGGTGAGATGTTCCAACTGATCGCTTCAACTGCAGAATTCCAGTTCGCTTAGTCACACACGGCCGACTCTATGAGACCTGACGGAGAATAAGCAATGGTATTGACGAGTAAAGACCCTGTCTTGACGGTACTGTCGTTGTCGGGAGGAAACGATGGGCTGAACACAGTAATTCCGAGGAACGATGGACTGTACTGGGATTATCGGCCGACTTTGGCAGTGCCTGAGGACCAGATAATCCCGATCAATGATGAATTGGGATTTCACCCGACGATGGCGCCGCTGAAGAAGTTCTGGGACGAGGGGAAGATGGCGATCTTCGTGGGTATAGGGTATCCGACGCCCAGCTACTCTCATTTCCGGTCGATGGACATCTGGCATACATGTGAGCCGGAGAAGATCGAGACAGAAGGCTGGCTAGGACGGGCTACCAAGCAGCTGGATCCCAATGGAGAGAACGTACTGACAGCAGTGAACTTTGGGCGAGGGTTGCCGCGGGCGCTGGTGATGGACGGAGTGCCGGTGGCGTCGGTGGGAGACCTGGAGACGTACGGACTGCTGACGGGGATAGAAGGGGAGAGGCAGCGGAGTGATGCGTTGGACGTATTTGGACGGATGTATGCGCCGGCGATAGGGACGGGTGCGGTGATGGACTACATCCACGCGACGGGCACGGACGCGCTGAAAGGAGCGGACATACTGTCGACTGCGCCGGAGAAGTACAGTTCGAACGTGGAATACTCCCCGAGTTCCATAGGGCAGTACATGAAGAACATAGCGCAGACGCACCTGGCGGGATTTGGGACGCGAGTGTTATACACAACGTCGCCTTACAATGGGTTTGACTCGCACGCGAACCAGGCGCAGGCGAACGCAGGTTTGTGGACGGACGTATCGAATACGGTGGATACGTTCTTCACAGACCTGAGGGAGCATAATGCCAGCGATAATGTGACGCTTCTGTTGTTCACGGAGTTTGGACGACGGATCAAAGACAACGGGGCGGGCACAGACCACGGGGCGGCAGGGGTAGCGATGGTGGTGGGAGAGCACGTGAAGGGAGGGATCTACGGTACGTATCCGTCCCTTGAGCCGTCGCAACAGGAAGAAGGTGGGAACTTGAAGTTCAACCTGGACTACCGGTCAATGTATTCGACGATATTGGAAGATTGGTTCGGGTTGGCACCGGAGCCGATCGTGGGAGGAAACTTCGAACGGGTCAAGTTCTTTAATTAGGCGTTTAAGTCAGGCCGGTAAACATATCGAAACGAGGTTGATTTTTCATGGGTGCACATTTCTTTGGCATTACGGACCGATCCTACCATTATAGCCACTCCGTAGGCCGAAACGAGTTTGCCGGCACCGGATTACGTCATCCGGTGGATATGGCGATTGCTCCCGACGGTACCGTGTACGTGGCCAACCGTTCGTACGAACACCGGAGCGACGGCGTCCATATGACAGCCATCACGCTGGACGAAGAATATATTACCGAATTCGGTGCCTATGGTGAAGGCGACGGCGAATTCATCTGGCCCACAGCTGTGGTTCTCGACAGCAAGGGTGATGTCTACGTAGCCGACGAATGGCTCAACCGTATTACCAAATTCACCAAGGACGGTGAGTACATCAGTAAATGGGGCACTGCCGGTGACGGCGACGGTGAATTGAACGGGCCATCGGGTCTGGCGATCGACTCTTCCGGCAATATCGTGCTGGTCGACAGCAAAAACAACCGAATCCAAAAATTCACTCCGGATGGCAAGTTCATCAGCAAGTTCGGCTCTGCCGGCAGTGGCGACGGAGAGTTTAACCTGCCCTGGGGCATTGCGCTGGACGAGGACGACAATATTTACATCACCGACTGGCGGAACGATCGAGTCCAGGTCTTTGACTTCGATGGAGTCTGGCAGCAGAGCTTCGGAAGTACCGGGTCCGATATCGGCCAGTTCAACCGGCCCAACGGTATCGCTGTTGACGGCAACGGCGACATTTTCGTCGCGGATTGGGGGAACAATCGAGTACAAGTGTTTGCTTCCGACGGGCGGTACATCACCCGGTTTATAGGCGAGGGCACGCTTTCCAAGTGGGGTCGTGACAAGCTGGTGTCTAACCCGGACATGATTTTGCAAAGGAACCTTGCCTACGCCCACAATCCTCACCACGAAAAGAGTTTCGGCCACCCCTGTTCGGTGAAAATTGATCCCCAGGGTAGGATTTGCGTTTTGGACAACAACCGTGGTCGTGTCCAGGTATATGGTAAGGATGAAGTGCCGGTACTCCACTAGTCCTGTTGATAGAACTAAGAAAGGTATGTGTCAAGGAAGAAAGCATGGCTGACCAGGATATTGCGTTAATGGCTCACCTGATGCGGCGCGCCGGGTTCGGCGCAAGCCGCCAGGTAAATAGCATACTGCAGTCTAAGAAAAGGGCCGGGAAATCCCCGGCCCTTTTCTTACCGCTGAGGGATCTCAAGTCTTACCCTTCTGGCATGCCGGCGTCGATCCAGGCCACGATTTCATCTATCTCTTCGGAGTCCAGGAAGGGACCGCGCAAAGGCATCCTACCAGAAGTGCCAACGCTCCTAGCTAGAGACCGAACCAACTGGGTCTCTCGTCCAGCAACACCGGGCTCTATTGCGCGCACCCCCGACAATACTGCGTCCTGCAACTGCTGGGCGGTGTTCCAGTAGTAGGTATGGATGCCGGGTAGTGGCTGTCGGCCCCAGCGCTCTATCCAGCGTTCCATAATCCCGTCTAGGATTTCCTTCACCCTGGGCCAGTAGACAACCGGATCGTTGTTGGACTCTTGACTCATTGCAAATTTCTGCGCTAAGAGGCACGGCCCGGTGGCCGCCCTGACTACGTTCACCGAGGGTGTTCGCTCACTGATTCCCGATTCAGCAGTTCCAACGCGTGTGGCAGTACCGGCATCACCGCATCCAGGCATTCGCAAACACCTTTGGTACTGCCTGGGAGGGTGATTATCAGGGTGTTGCTCCGGATACCGGCGACCGAGCGGCTAAGCATGGCCATCGGCGTGAATTCCAATGTCTTAGCCCGCATCGTCTCCGCCAATCCGGGTACTTCTTTGTCCAAGATCGAAAGACAGGCCTCGGGGGTAACGTCGTAGCGGCCCAAACCTGTTCCGCCTGTCGTCACGATCAGGTTCACGTCCGGTGAGTCGGCCCATTCAGCCAGCCGCGCGGCGATGGTGTCTTTGTCGTCAGGCACAATATCAGACCTTAGGACCTGAAAGGTTTCCCCTTCCAGGTGGTCCTTAATCGCCTGACCGCTGGTGTCCTCGCGGTTTCCTTGGTGGCCGGAGGTGCTGATGGTTAAGACGGCTAATCCGAACATTGGGACCTCCGCCAGAAATCATAACATATGCTTAGTTGGCGGAACACGAAGGAACGGCCAGGACCGTCGTTGACAAGGTTTGGGGCGCAACCTATAGTCATCAGCGACCATTGTCACACTATCGATACAGGGACCTAATCAGCCACTTTCCCTTCAGAGAGAAAACTGAAACTCTCTCCCCTCCTGGAGAGAGTTAGGGTGAGGGTGCAAATTAGGAAACAGACAACTCCATTGAAGACCGATCCCAACTGTATATTCTGCCAGATTGTAGCAGGCCAATCTCCCGCTCGTTTCCGCTATTCGGACCAAGACATCGTTGTCATTGTGAACAAGCTGACCTGGGTCCCTCTGATGCTGCTGGTGATGCCCAAAGAGCATCTCACCCAGATTCAGATGTGGAGCAGTGGTCTGCTGAACCGGCTGGGCAATGTGGCAGTAGACATGGGGGCCATGTATGCCCCCAACGGCTTTCGTTTACTCT
>CAZYBD010000203.1:0-4599 GCA_964645515.1 uncultured Dehalococcoidia bacterium
GGTGGAGATGGTCACCTGGAGGACACGAATACGGTCTATCTGGAAATAATCTATTTCAGAAAATATTATCTGCTCGCGGATACCGATGGAAATATTACCACGGCCGTCCAAGCCGCGCCGGGGGATACCGCGGAAGTCACGAATTCTCGGTAGCGCTGTGTTAACCAGCCGGTCCAGGAAATGGTACATCCTGGCGCCACGCAGGGTAACTGCGGTGCCGATAGCACTCCCCTCCCGGAGTTTAAAGTTGGCGATCGATTTACGCGCCCTAGTGGTAATCGGTTTTTGCCCGCTGATGGTGGCCAGGTCCTGAGTGGCGGATTCCATGGCCCGTCCGTTGGTCAAGGCCTCTCCCAATCCGATGTTGAGCACTATTTTTTGCAGACGTGGCACTTCCATCGTATTAGAGTAGCCAAACTCCCGCATCATCGCGGGTACGATTTCGTCACGGAACTGCTCCAAGAGCCGAGGCGGTGGCGAAGCCTTTCTAGGCGCATCAGCCACGGCTACTCCACCGTCGCCAACTCCGCGGGCCGCACGTTGTCCGCGTGGCGCCCGCTGTCGGCGGGGCGCCACCGGTACCTCTTCAGCAACCGAGTGGTCCGACGCCTCGGCAGCTGCTTCTCCTGAGGCTGCGCCGTTGGTGGCTATTTCGTCCTGAGGAGCGACTGGTTCGCCGTTTTCAGGCTGTTGGGTCTCGTCATCGAGCATCGTCGATCACTTCCTGGCACTTGGTGCAACTACGCACTCTAGACCCGGTTTCCAAGAACGTGATTTGAGGCCGGGTGGGTTGGTTGCACTTGTTACAAACTAGAGCCACGTTGGATATATGGATCGGGGATTCCTTTTGAATTCTGCCTGACTGTCTCACTCCAGGACGTCCCTTCATGTGGCGGGTGACTATGTTGACGCCTTCAATCACCAGTCGGTCCTCGTCTGGTGACTGCCTTTCCACTCGACCGGTCTTTCCTTTTTCTTTACCCGCAATCACCAGAACGATGTCTCCGGTCCGGATCCGCATTACACCACCTCCGGAGCCAAAGAAACTATTCTCATAAAGCCACGGTCTCGCAGTTCCCGGGCCACCGGTCCGAATATCCGTGTGCCTCTGGGCAACTGGTTCTCGGCTATCAAGACCGCGGCGTTGTCGTCGAATTTAATGTACGTCCCATCGGGGCGACGGTGCGCCTGGGCTTGGCGGATCACCACGGCCCGCACAATCTCGCCTTTTCGCACCGGGGAATTAGGCGCTGCTTCCCTGACGTTGCAAACGACAATGTCGCCAACGCTGGCGTATTTGCGTTTGCTGCTACCCGGGATATTGATCAGGCGAATTATTTTAGCACCGCTGTTGTCCGCCACATTCAAGCGAGTATAGGTCTGGATCATTCCTGCTGTTCCTCGGTTGGCTGGTCGGTAACATCTGCTGGCGCTTCTTCGACCGATCCTTCTGCCATTTCTTCTTCTAAAACGCCCTCAGGGGCTTCCCCGGCCTCCCCTTCGGATTCTTCTACTAGTTCCTCTTCGCCCAAAGAATCTTCAGCCTCTCCGGTAGGCGCTTCTTCTATTGAGTCTTCGATGGCGGCGATTTCTTCTTCCGCCGATGATTCATCGACCACCGGTGAAGGGGCCAGCACTGGAGCTACGTCGGCTTCCAGCTCGATAGGCCGGATTTCAGCCACCTGACGACTCTCCAAAATCTCCAACAAACGCCAGTGCTTAGTCTTAGAGATCTGCCTGGTCTCTTCGATGCGCACCAAGTCGCCCAACTGGCACTGATTGTCTGGGTCGTGAACGTAGAAACGGGCAACTCGCCGCACCTGTTTATGGTACAGCCGATGGCGCTGCTTCCAGACCATTTCCACGATGGCTGTCTTGTCCTGCTTGGTCCGCACTACTGATCCTGTGCGGACCTTGCGCATCGCCTTAACCACTAACCTTCCTCCGTCAACATTTGCCGTTCCCGGATCACCGTCCGGAGCCTGGCGATGGTCTTTCTAACCGACCTGGGTTCATTAGAGTTGGGCAACTGGTTGGTTGCGGCCCGGAAACGCAAATTCATCAACTCGCGCCCAGTCTTCTCCAACTCCTCTTCCAGTTGTTGGTCGTTAAGTTCTCTAACTTCCTGAATCCGCATCTGACCGCTCCTAGGCAGCTGCCGCGACGAGCCGATCCCGCAGGACCGTCTTGGTAGGTATCGGCAGCTTCTGTGCCGCCAGCCTCAGAGCGTCGATGGCTTCCTGCTGTGGCACGCCGGCCACTTCGAACATGACGCGGCCCGGCTTCACCACGGCCACCCAGTAGTCCGTTGCTGCTTTACCGCCGCCCATCCGAGTTTCTGCGGCTTTCTTGCTGACCGGTTTGTCAGGGAAAACTCTCACCCAAACCTGCCCGCCGCGCTTCAGGTGGCGGGTCACCGCGATCCGGGCAGCCTCGATTTGCCGGGCGGTGATCCACGTGGCTTCCATGGCCTTGAGGCCCACCTCGCCAAAAGACACGGAACTTCCGGTGGTGGCCGCACCACGCATCTTACCTCGGAACTGTTTGCGGAACTTGGTCCTTTTGGGCTGTAGCACTGGTTACTCCCGTGAAATGACTGAGACTTACGCCGGTCTACTTCCTTTACCTAGTTCTCTTCAAGTTCGACAAGCCCCAGCGCTTCGTCGACTTCTTCGGATTGAACTGTTACTTCAATGGTCTCCAGTTCTTCCACCTCTTCCGGTTGAGGAGGCAGGACTTCCCCACTGTAGACCCACACTTTGACCCCGACCCGTCCCATGATAGTGTGAGCCTCCGCCAGAGAATAATCTATGTCGGCTCTCAGCGTGTGGAGAGGCACTTGCCCCATCATCAGCTTTTCCACCCGCGCAATCTCGGAGCCGGAAATACGGCCTTTAACAATAATCTTGATCCCTTCTGCCCCGGCTTGCATAGCCCGCTGCGCCGCTTGCCGCATGGCCCGGCGGTAGGCCACCCGCCGCTCCATCTGGTCGGCTACGTTTCGTGCCACCAGGTATGCGTTAGTCTCAGGTTGTTCTATCTCTAGGATGTTAAGTTGCACCCGGCTCTTGGTGATCTCCTCAAGCTCGGAGCGCAGGGTCTTCACCCGTTCTCCATCCCGTCCGATCAGAATCCCCGGCCGCGCAGAGTGAATATTGATTACGCTGTCCTGCGCCCCGCGATCAATCTCTACTTTGGCGATTCCGGCATCCGGGAAAGACTTGTACCTGTTGCGGATGCTGTCCCGCAGTTTCAGGTCTTCAGTGACTAAGCTCCGATAGGAGCTGCTGTTGTGGGCGTACCAGTGGGCTTTCCAGTCCTTGATGATGCCCAACCGGAACCCGTAAGGGTGGGTCTTATGGCCCATACCTCAGTCTCCTATTCCTCGGCTTCGTCCACCACCACCAGCAGGTGGCTTGAACGTTTGGTAATCCGTCCGATTCTGCCCCTAGCCCTAGGCCGGAACCTTTTGAGCGAAGCCGCGTTGTCGGCGGAAATCCGTACGATTTTCAAATTGTCGCGATCCATAAGCATATTATTTTCGGCATTGGCGGCCGCCGATTGGACGACTTTGGCTACCGATTTGGCCCATGGCGCCTGCAAACGCCGCAGTGTATCCAACGCGTCATCAACCCTCTGTCACCGCACCAAGTCAAGGATTGGCTTTAGCCGCTTTTGCGACGCCCCAAGGCTCTTTGCTACTGCGCGTACCGGAGGCACTATGCTACCTCGCCACCCGGCTGGTCCGTTCCGACCGGGCCACATGGCCCCGGTAAGTACGGGTAGGCGAAAACTCACCTAGGCGGTGGCCCACCATGTTCTCAGTGATGAAGACCGGCACATGCCGCCGTCCGTCATGGACGCCGATAGTCAGGCCCACCATCTCTGGCATAATCATAGAGGCCCGCGACCACGTACGGATTACCGTGCTAGCCCCAGAGCGTTGCAACGCTTCGACCTTCTTCGCCAGCTTGGGATGAATGAAAGGTCCCTTCTTAACTGATCGTGACACCTTAGCGTCTCCTACCTCTACGCATGATGAACTTGCTCGACGCCTTGTTTTTTCGCCGCGTCTTGTGGCCTAGAGTGGGCTTCCCGGTGGGCGACTTCGGGCCGGGCATACCTATGGGGGATCGACCCTCGCCTCCTCCGTGAGGATGGTCCACCGGGTTCATGGCGACGCCCCGCACGTGGGGCCTTCGACCCATATGCCTGGATGCACCGGCTTTGCCCAGACTCTCATTTTTGTGGTCCGGATTGGACAGTTGCCCAACGCTGGCCCGGCAACGGAGCAACACCCGACGCATCTCGCCGGACGGCAACCGTATCAGCACATACTCGCCTTCTCTGGACAACACCTGGGCGCCAGTCCCAGCCCCTCTGACCATCTGACCGCCCCTGCCGGGTGTCAGTTCCACGTTATGCACCACCGTGCCAGTGGGTATGTTCTGTAGAGGCAGGGAATTGCCCAGACTGATCTCGGCTGCGGGTCCGGACTGGTCCCTGTCGCCGACTGCCAGACCGAGTGGGGCCATGATGTAACTCTTCTCGCCGTCGTAGTAAAAAATGAGGGCGATCCGGGTAGTCCTGTTGGGATCA
>CAZYBD010000204.1:0-3079 GCA_964645515.1 uncultured Dehalococcoidia bacterium
AAAAGCCAGCGTGTCCCCCACTTGAGTCAAAGAGGCTATGGCGTCTACACCAGCGCCGGCGTCCGCCGGCAAGTAGAAGCCGGCCATACGGTGGCCGTTGCCAAAATTCTCCCACCAGACCTCCTGCCAATGGGGAGATAAGAACAATGTGTTCATGGGAGAGGCATCCAATACCGACTCCCAATCCGACCTGATTTCTCGGAACGATGTGATTGCGATGTTCGCCAATGCGTTACCTGCTATGCAACAAGGCCAGCAACCCTGCCTCGCCTCCTGAATAATGCTCGAATGTTCCTCGCACGGCCGATGTCAACAATCGCACACCCGATCTCTGTATACCCCGCATGGACATGCATAAATGTTCGGCTTCCAGTTCCAAAATAACGCCATCAGGGTGCAGAGTTGCAAATATGGCGTCAGCTACCTCAGAAGTCAACCTTTCCTGAACCTGGGGACGGCGCGCCGCCACGTCCAAGGCGCGAGCCAGCTTGCTAATCCCGGCGATCTTGCCGTTGGGGACATAAGCTATTCGAGCTTCGCCGAAAAATGGCAACAAATGATGCTCACAGACCGAATAGAAATCGAGTTTACTCAAAAGCACCGGATCTTGGTTATGGACCTCGAAAACAGTGTCTATGGCATCTTCAGGGGCGGCTCCAACTCCAGAGAACAAGTCGCGGTACATTCGGGCGACTCGTTCCGGCGTGTTTCTCAGCCCTTCCCTCGAGGAATCCTCTCCGATGGCCCTCAATATTTCCGAGACAGCTTCTTGTATGCGCCGTTGCTCGACCGTGTATTTCCTCCTTCCGAGTTGCCGGTAGGACAACCAGTCCCTATATCACCTGGAGAGCATATCTCCAGGTCTTGCTGATGTTTGACAAAGCAGGGCTCGGTCGTTGTTCCCCAAGCACCGGGAGCCCAAACCGGTCTAGAGGAAAGCCACCGACTCGACGGACTCTATATCAGGATCGACTTCGATTGTCTGGGCCATCACACTACTAACCGCTAAATCCGGGTCCTTCAAGCCGGTCCCGGTAAAAACGCATACGACCCGTTTGTCCTTCAGGTCCAGTCCCTGGCGGTGGAGCTTCACTAACCCAGCGAAAGACGCCGCCGAGGCTGGTTCGCAAAAGATCCCCTCATTTGAGGCCAGAACCCGGTAGGCCTCGAGTATCTCATCGTCGGATACCATGTCGATGATACCGTAAGACCCGTCGCGAGCGTCCAACGCACCTTGCCAACTCGCTGGGTTGCCAATGCGAATGGCAGAAGCGATCGTTTGAGGATTGGCCACCGGATTCCCTCTGACAATTGGGGCAGCGCCCTCGGCTTGAAAGCCCATCATCTTGGGCAGCGACTGGCTACGACCAAGTTTGTAGTACTCTTGAAACCCTTTCCAATAAGCCGTAATGTTTCCGGCATTGCCCACTGGGATGAATAGATAGTCCGGCGCCGTCCCCAGGGAATCAACTATTTCGAAGGCGGCTGTTTTTTGTCCTTCCAGGCGGTTGGGGTTGACCGAATTTACCAGTGTAACTTCATGTTTGCTGGTAAATTCTCGCACCAGTCCCAAAGCGGTATCGAAATTGCCTTTAACCATAATGATCTTAGCGCCATAGGCCATCGCCTGAGCCAGCTTGCCCATCGCGACCTCCCCCTTGGGAATGATCACTAGAGCGGGTAAGTCGCAGTAGGCCCCGAAGGCGGCAGCCGACGCGCTGGTGTTTCCGGTGGAGGCGCACATGATAGCCCTGCTGCCCTCTTCGAGTGCCTTGGCCATGGCCACCACCATACCGCGATCTTTGAACGAGCCTGTTGGGTTGCAGCCTTCCAATTTGAAATACAGTTCAGTACAACCCAACTCCGCGCCTAGGCGGTTGGACTTAACTAGAGGAGTACCCCCTTCACCAAGCGTGATCATTGGCGTGGCGTCGGTGAGCGGAAGAAAATCCCTATAGGTTTTTAGGACTCCATCTCCCATGTCTCTGCCAATTCCGGGATTGGCGCCGCGGTCCCGAAATTATTCCTCTATTCTAATCATGTTACTAACCCGCCGGACGGCGCCGACTTTCGCTATGGCCTTAAGAGCACTTTGCACCGAAGCTTCATGTGAAGGGTGAGTAGTAACCACTATGTCGGCGCTTTGGGTATCTGGGTAGGTATCCTTTTGCAACACCGCGGCAATACTAATCTGCCGGTCTCCCAGTTCCTTGGCAATCTGGGCCAGCACTCCGGGTTGGTCGGCGACGTTCAGGCGTACGTAGTACTTGGCCAGCAAGTCGTCGATGGGTTTTATTCGCTGCCGGCCCTGCTTCTGTGAAATCGAAACAGGTACCGCCTCGTCCTTAATGATACGTGCTACCTCCAAAAGGTCCCCAAGCACCGCGCTGGTAGTAGGACCGCGCCCAGCGCCCATACCGTGGAAGAGGACTTGCCCACACAAGCTACCCTCGACCTCGACGGCATTGTAAACTCCATCTACTTTGGCCAGCATGTGGTCTTGGGGCACCAACGCCGGGTAGACCCTCAGTTGTACCCCGCCCTCATCGACGCTGGCTATGGCCAATGACTTGATAGCAAATCCCAACTCTCGAGCGTAACGAAAGTCCTGAGACTCTAGGTTGGAGACACCTTCACGGTACACGTCTTCGGGTTGGAAGGAGCGGTGGTAGGCCAACGACGCCAGAATTGTCAGCTTGTAAGCGGCGTCGACTCCTTCAACATCATTGGTCGGGTCGGCTTCGGCATAACCGTGTAGCTGGGCTTCGCTCAGGGCCTGTTGGAAGCTGGTGTGTTGGTAAGCCATGCGTGTGAGAATATAGTTGGTGGTGCCGTTAATAATCGAGCGGATGGATCGTACTTCGTTGGCGGCCAGTTCATTCATCAAACAGCCCACGATCGGAATTCCACCACCGACACTAGCCTCGTAGAGGAGGTTGAGTCGCTTGGCCCGGGCCAAGTCGAACAACTCGAAGCCACATTTGGCCATCACTTCTTTATTTGCCGTCACGACATGTTTACCAGCAGCCAAGGCCTTTTTAAGGTAGCCCCCCGCGGGATCAGCGCCTCCCAATACTTC
>CAZYBD010000205.1:0-24970 GCA_964645515.1 uncultured Dehalococcoidia bacterium
GGTAGGTCTCGCGGAACCGGAGTATGCCTTCTTTGTCGATCACAATTACTGCCCTGTTGCTGGCCCCGCGTGCTTCATTCCAAACATCGTACGCGGCGCTAACTTTACCCTTAGGGTGGAAGTCCGAAAGTTCAGGGTAGGGCAGTCCGCCCAAAGCGTAACTCCACACCCGGTGAGAATGGATAGTATCACAGCTTATGCCCAGGACCTGGACATTCTTCTCTTCGAACCGGCCGATGGACTGCCGGAACGAGCTAGCTTGGCTGGTTCAACCAGAGGTGAAGTCAAACACGTGAAAGGACAAAACCACGTTCTTTTGTCCTTTGTAGCTGCTCAATGACACGTCTCCGTCGTTGGCCGACGGAAGAGTGAAATCGGGCGCAATATCGCCTACATTTGCTGGCATGTTCCCTCCTCGAAATTGCGAGTTTGGCGTCCGGCCCGTTTTCTTGGTTAGGCGAGGTGACGGGCCGGTGTAAGTATACTCTCTGAGTTCGGCCCTTGCCAGAACCAAGTCCTGGCAAGGGAGGGACCCGTTGCTTAACATGGCTGCCCCTGATATCCGCTGGGCCGGGATCGGTGCACAATGAGATGGCCATGACGGCGTCGTTCGAACACGGATTGGCATTGTTGACATCGGAATCGGAACGGTTCAACAGGTACATTCAGAGCCTATTTGATAGCGACCTGATCTAGCCTAGCGCGTGTGAAGGGTGGACGGCGAGGGACGTCGTCGCTCATTTTTTATCCCGGCACACTATATTTCGATAGGACGGAATGTCTAATCCGCTTGTTCTATATATAATGGTCGGACATGGAAGAGAGCAGCCATAATGCCACTCCGCCGACGGCGTTCGCCCCGAAAAGGCGGAGTTGGATCAAGGCTACTGGTAGCCCAACATCAAAGAACGGGCAGAGCCGGCGGACGTTATTTTGATCTGGAGACTTCTCTGGGAAACTGCGCGGCCCTGAAATTAGTATTCCGTTGCTCGACGGCTAGATCGCCCGGCGTCCGCTTCGCTAACTGAGCTTAAGTGTCTGGTGTATGAAATATGGAGACAGAAACCCGCTTGAAAGTCCTAATCGTCGATGACCATGACTTCGTCCGCAAAGGTCTGGCGATGCTGCTATCCCGTCAGGCAGACTTCTTGGTCGTCGGTGAGGCCGGCACCGTGGCCGAAGCCGTGAAGAAAGCCCAAGATCTGGAGCCAGATGTGGTTGTATTGGACATCCAATTGCCAGACGGGTCCGGTGTCGAGGCCTGCAGAGAAATGCGGGACAATGACAAGGACATCAAGGTGCTGATGCTGACCTCATACAGCGGCGAAGAGGCAGTCATGGGTTCCATTATGGCGGGTGCCTCCGGATACCTGCTGAAAGAGATCCTGTCCCAGGAAATCGTAGACGCTATCCGCACCGTGGGTGAGGGCAACTCGCTGCTGGCCCCTAACGTGACTGCCGGCGTCCTCGAACGGGTGCGTCAGGGCTGCGAAGAAGAGCCTCTGGCTCGATTAAGCGAACAGGAAGTTCGGATCCTAGAACTCATAGGGGACGGCTGGACCAACCGGGAAATCGCTGAGGATGTAGACCTAAGCAATAAGACGGTCAAGTACTGCGTCAGCAATCTTCTTGAAAAATTGGAAGTTTCCCGCCGGCCCCAAGCGGCGGCGTTTCTGGCTGAGCGGCGTTCCCGCCACAACTACACTTAATAGCCGGTGCCTAGATTGTGGCTTCCCTGGCCTCTCTCCGCCCGTGATCAACGGGTCCTCTGCACTGTCCGTCCGGGCGTCGCAAACTCGGACTACTTGATCCCCTCGTTGTAAAGTCTCCTTACTACCACGCCGCTCCATAGCCGGGCATGGCTGATCATGATGCACTTTTGCTGTTTTCCAGCTCTGCAGCTATGCTATTCTAATTCCGTTTTAGTCCCAAGGCCCTCGTTGGAGGCCTTGGGATAGTTGGATGTAAGGCAGGAATAGGATATGAAAGCTGGATTCATCGGACTCGGGAATATGGGCGGACCGATGGTGGAGTGGCTGCTGAAAGCTGGCGTTCCCACCGTGATACATGACCTGCGGGAGGAATCGGCGGTGACGGCCCTCGATTTGGGGGCCACTTGGGCCGGCTCGGCGGCGGAATTGGCGGCTCAATGCGATATTGTTTGCACCTGTGTGCCAGGGCCGCCGGAAATGGAAGCGGTCTATCTTGGCACAGACGGAATTCTTGAGGGGATCAAAGACGGTGTTATTTGCGTGGACCACACCACCAACTCCCCGGACTCTGTGCGCAAGGTCGGAGAGGCTATCGGCGAACGTGGCGCAAGCCTGCTGGATGCGCCCATGGACGGCGGTCGGGAAAGCTCTTTGGGCGGAAACATGACCCTGTTTGTCGGCGGTGAGGAGGAGGTTTTGGAGCGAGCGAAGTCGGTCCTGGACTGCTACGCTGGCAACGTGGTCTGGGTGGGTGACCTGGGTGCGGGTTCCGTTACCAAGATCGTCCACAACGCGCTGGCCAACAGTATCGACCTTCTGGTGGCGGAGTGCATGACGTTGGGGGTAAAGGCCGGGGTCACAATGCCGAACCTTGTGAACGCATTCAACCAGGGATGTATCGTGAGCCAAAATTTGACCTTTACCCAGCGTATGCCGGCCACCCTATTCAAAGGCGACTTCGCCGCTAGGTTCGCTCTAAAATTGGCTCATAAAGACTATTTGCTCGCTAGGGGGCTGGCTCAGAGCACCGGCGTCCCCACGCGGCTCGTGGACCTCTGCCAGGACGAGATCCTGGAGGCCATGAACCGCGGCTGGGGCGAGTCCGACCGCATTCGAGCGTCTACGCTCCAAGAGGAGCGCGCGGGCGTGCAACTCCGCCTGGAGTAAGGACTAGTTGAACCGGGCCGATATCGTTCCGGGCAGCGCCGCGTCTCGGGCTTTCTTTGGCTCCGGGCGGCTGACTGGGTCCCCGATCCGGCCCAGGTTATTCTTGTCAAAGCCGTAGAATTTCAGACTGTTGTCCAAGAGCATCTTGTGTTTGGTGGACTCAGGGATGTCTTCTCGTTGCATCAAAGTGGCCACGGTTCCCGGGTAGACGATCCCATCGTTCCCAGTTTCTCCGACGAACAGGGCGTCGAAGTGGAGGTAGTCTGAGGCGAACAACATTGCCTGTTCCCCAATGTGTTCCAGGAAAAACGGCATGAATTCATCCCCGGGTTCGCAGCTAAAATAGACGTTACCGCCTTTAATGTACTCACTGGGCCGGGCGGAAATATTTCCCCATCGGGTTGGAGCAACCTCGTTGTATTCGTCCATCCGGTGCATCCAATAGGGCACCCATCCCGCTCCTGCCTCCAAGAAAGCTATCTTGAGGTTCGGGTGCCGCTCTAAGACCCCACCGGTGACGATGTTGGAGCATGCCAGCATCTGGGAGAAGGTGTGCGCCATCTGACTGGCTTCCAGCATGTGGTCGGGTCGGTTCACGTCGAAGTAGCTGCGGAAGAACGAGGGTAATGCCGGGCCGTGCACAGCAATGGGCACGTTGAGGCGCTCTGCCTCTGTCCAGAATGGCTCCAACCTAACGTCACTCAATATGGTGTCTTCACGGACGGTGCAGCCTATTTGGATACCCACCATGCCTAGCTCGGTAACTGCCCGGTTCATTTCTTGAAGAGCCCCTTCCAGATCCTGCATTGCCACGATTCCAATACCCTTGAGCCGTTGCGGGCTGACTGAGCAATAATCGTGTAGCCAGTCGTTGTAGGCTTTCGCCCGGGCCGTGGCGAACCCGGCGTCGGGTGTAATGCTCAGCGGCAGTTCGTCGGTCGGATATATGACGGCGACGTCGATCTTGTCCATGTCCATGTCTGGCAAGCGAGCCCAGGGGTTATACGTGCCCATCCGCCGGTAATGGAACCCCTTCCCAAAAGGTGGAATGCCGTTGGCGTTGACCGCCACGAACCCGCCTTCAGCGTCGGGTCCCCAAACCTTGCCGTCGATAAGCCGGACAATGTGACCTTCGGCACCCTGGGTGTAAATAGGGCGCCGCTCCCGGAAGCGTGTGTCGATGGTGTCATAGGTCTCGTTGACTTCAACTACGTGTCCGTCACCATCGATAATCAGGTCGAGTTCGTCCGCCATTACGCACCTCTATTCAATTGCTTTTGGATCCTGATGTGCACCGTAGACGTGGTCTTCTTACCTCAATGATTCTATAGCATTTGTGGCTACAGCGTACGATCCCTTCTCAAGTGTTGAATTTACTCCGCGGATAGGTCTTTTCTCTGGATGCCTTTAGCCTGGAACTGCAGTGGTCCCAGGCTAAAGGGCTGGCACTCTATTCACGGGTAAAGCTAGTAGCGGGTCTACAATAGTCCGCCTTGGAAAATACCGGACTGTTTCTGGAAAACCTGTACGCGGTGGCGGGCTACTTCCGCCACGAACAAGCGGTTTTGATCGTCGACTGTCAGTGCTATGGGCCCTTGGAAGACTTTTTCCCGTTCGTACAAGTTCTGTGCCATTTCCCGGGCCAATGGCGCCAGCGGGTCCAGGTCGACCCGTTCCTTGCCCCACTTGGATAGAGTGGCTTCGCCGGTGAGCTTGGTAACGAAGCGGCCGGCGGTGTCGAATATCTGGACCCGTTCGTTTTTCCAATCGGCGACATAGATGATGCCATCGCGGTCTACTGCAACTCCGGTGGGCCGGTTGAATTCCCCGTCACCTTGCCCAGAGGAGCCGAAGGTCATCAGGAATTTACCATCCGGGCTGAATTTCTGAATGCGGTCGTTGCGCCAATCGGCTATGAACACGTCACCATTGGGGTCGATGGTAATGCCCCAGGGGTGATCAAACTCGCCTTCCCCGCTCCCTTTACAACCCCACTTGGACAGGAACTTACCATCGGTCGTGAACACCTGTATCCGGTGATTCAAGCTGTCCACAAGGTATAGGTTGTCGTTCTCGTCGAAGGCCATTCCGGAGGGGCGGTTGAGTTCGCCGTTACCGCCGCCCGGAGTGCCCCATTTGCTGATCCAATCTCCTTGGTTGGTAAAGATGGAAATCCGGTTAAGCCATTCATCGGCTACGTAAACATTCTTCTGGCTATCCAATGCAACGGATGTCGGCCACATGAAGCTGCCGTCAGGGGTGGCTTCACGGGTTGCATCTTCAGGACCTACCTTCCGGCCGAATTCCCAAAGAAATTCCTCTTCCGCCGTGAAGACCGTTACACGTTTCCCCGGATCGAAGGCCCTGGTCTCGGTGCTTCGGCTCAACACGTACAGCAGACCATCTTTGTCGTGAGCAATCGCCGACGGATGGTTGAACCCGTTTCCGCTCCGAACCTCTTGACGTCCAATGGTGTGGCTGTAGCGGAACGTGACAGGTGCTATCTGAGTAAGCATATTAACCTCGTTCGAAAAGGTTCCACTGGGGAGTTGATGGCTCCCCGTCAGTCGTTTACTTTATGAAGTCGAATTGCTCGAACTTGCCGCCGAGGATCGGTTGGGCGTCGAGTCCCATCCATTTTTCCAGCAAAGTGGTGTAAGCACCCCTGAAGTCGCTGTTCCATCTGAGGTCGCCCTCGTCTAACTTATCTGGTTCTAGGGACGGGTACTCACCGTAGGTTCCGCCCTTGACCCCGTCCCCGATGACAAACGCCACGCTTCCGGAACCGTGGTCGGTTCCCGAGCCGTTCTCCTGCACCCGCCGGCCGAACTCAGTGAACATCAAGATCACAACTTCTTCGTTGGCATTGTGTTCTTTCAGGTCTTCGTACAGGTCGCTAACGGCGTTGGCAACCTGGCCCCACTGGGTGGGGAACAGGGTGCTCTGGTTGGCGTGATGGTCGAAAGCGCCGGGGTTGAGGCTAGTGTAAAGAACTCTGGTCCCGAAGTCCGATAGGTGGACTTGGGCGATGTTCTTCACCCACTGGGAGAACTCGTCTCCACCGTACTCAATGGATGACGAGTACCGGTCGGGTGCGGTGCTCAAGATGTCGGCTCCCTTCAGTGCGTCGAGGCCGGTCTGTGATAGGTAATCGTTGGCTGGGCCGGTACCGATCAATGGAGAGTACATCTTGGAGAAGATATCCAGGGCTTCCGTGCGCTGGTCAGCCCCGTCTATGCCGGTCAGGACCCCGTAGGTTGCCAGGTCGCCGACCGAGGCTACCGACACGCCGGAGGCCGCCAGAGCCCGAGGGAGCCCGCGTCCAAAGTTAACGGCTGTCAGTACATTCTCGCTGTTGGGATCTAGGTCGCGGACCGCTTTGCCCAACCACCCATCCGTCACCATCTTTTCCGGTTCAGCGGTGTGCCAGATGTCCATTGAGCGGAAGTGGGAGCGTATAGGGTTCGGATAACCGATGCCCTGAATGACAGCGACTTTCCCCTGATCGTACAGATGCTTTACCGGCGCCATAGATGGGTGGAAGCCGATTTTATCGTCGATAGTCAACACGTCTTGCGGCTCGACCTTCAAGACTGGCCGGTAGTCCATGTACAGGGGGTCGTTGTAAGGGATGACGGTGTTCAGGGCATCGTAGGCGCCCGACAATTGGAGGACCACAAGGACTGGGGCTTTCCTATTGGAGGTCATTTTATCTCCTTCCCAAATTGGGATTGTATTCCTGGTTTGTGCCGTTTAAGCGTATAAATATTCTTTTGTAGCCACGACCATCTGAAGCATTTCGCCGACTCGGTCAGGAAAATCTTCCGAATCGGTGAGGCCATCGGACTTTTCCGCGTGACGTACAAGCATGCGCCGAGTTTCTTCGTCCAGTTCGTAGTGGCCCAATAATTGGAGGCAACCGTCAACAAATTGCTCGGGACCGATCTGTGGCCCGCTGGCGGCCAGCCTGGCGACGATCCCTTGTACGCCTGGAAAGCTGGTGTCGGCAACAAAACCTGAAGTGAAGTTTATCCGGTGAACCAAGGTCCCTCCGTCGATCCACTCTTTGCCGGTATGCCAGCCTTCCACCGACGGGGGATTGAAAATCTCCTGGCCCATGAACTTCATCTCGTCGAAGATGAACTCAAAACCAGGCTTGGGTTCGGTCCAATCGCCAACCAGGCGGAGAGTGCCAATGACAGTTTCGATTGGGCCCTTGATCCGGGCAAACCGGGCGTTCTTGAAGGCGTCAGAGTTGAAAAGCACCCTCAGCATAGAGCGTATGTTGTATCCCGACCGGAAATATTCATCCTCCAACAACTTGATGGTTTCAAGGTCTCGAGGCGGCGTACTCATCCAAGATGGCACCTGCACGTCGTCGGCGATGAAGTAGCGGTACAGGTGGCGGGATATGAACCGTGCCGTGGCTGGCTGTTTGACGATGATGTCGATGATATCTTCGCCATTGAAGTTCCCGGTCTCGCCGAGGAATGTTTTCTCTCCGTCATCGTGATCGTACGGATTGTAAACGAACTGTGCGTTGTAGCGGCCGTAGGGCTGGTTGGGGATTGAGTTGGCAATCGTCCAACCGGTAAAGGCTCGAGCGCACTCCTTCACGTCGTCTTCGGTGTAGTTGAACTCGCCGTCCATGCCCACACCCATCGAGAACAGCTCCAATAGCTCCCGCCCGTAGTTCTCGTTGATGGCGCCTTTGTGACTGAGACAGTTGTCTAGGAAGTACACCATAGCCGGGTCTTTGGAGATTTCGATCAGGATGTCCTTGAAGCTGCCCATGCCGAAGCGCCGAAACATTTCCAGCTCGACATAAGATGTGCTGTAGCTCTGGGTCTTGCTGTCTGCGGTGCACAAGACCCCATGCCAGAAGAGGACCATCTTTTCTTCCAACTGGCTCTTGGAGTTAATCATTCGGTAGGCGAAGTATTCCGGTAGGCCTCTGGTGAAGTGGCTCCACTCGATGAAGTAGCGTTCCGCCAGATCCAAGTCGATGCCATGGGAATATTCCTCGGGATTCAACAGCTCTTCGACGGTGGCTTCGTACCCCTTATCGGCCCGGACCTCCAGCTCATCGTACTGCGCGCCGAAACCGGCCCTTCGCATGAGGTGTGCCATTAAAGCGATATCTTTGTCGTCCGTCATTCCATTACTCCTCACATTTTAGAGAGCATCTATGATTACGTGAGAACAACAATAATTAATCAGTATGTTAGCACTCCGGCAATTGAGCCGACAAGCTTGAAAATGTGCCTAGAGGTTGGGAGGCTTGCCTGACTTGGCTATAATAGCCGAGGCCGAAATCCAGTTGGGACTGGGCTCTTCAAAAATGTGGGGGTATTTATGACCTCGAATCTGGTGGAAGCAGCCAAGGGCTTCGTCCCGACAATCTTGGAAAACCTGGAGCTGATAGACTCTGACGCCCAACTGCCTCCTGCACTGGCTGTAGCCATGGGTAAGAAAGGACTCTTCAGCATGTATGTGCCAGAGTCTTTGGGTGGGCCTGAGGCGGATCCTCTCACCGCGTTTTTAGTGGTGGAAGAACTGTCCAAAGCCGACGGTTCCGCCGGATGGTGCGCGTTCAACGGGACCGCGGTGACCTCCGGGATTTCCCGGGTGAGCGTAGCGGCCGCCAAAGAGATCTTCGGAGACCCGCCGGTGGTACGCGGCTCCGGTTCAGCGCGGGCCACCGGGAGCGCAAAAATTTCCGACGGCGGTTATTTAGTGTCCGGCCGCTGGAATTACCTGAGTGGAATCGATCATTCAGAACACCTGTTTCTGAACTGCAACGTCGTCGATGAGGACGGCCCGGTGAGGGCCGAAAATGGCGACCAATTGACCCGGGTGGTAATAGTACCTGTGGAAGCCGGGAAAGTCCTTGATACCTGGACCACTTTGGGGATGAGGGGGACTGCCAGCAATGATGCTGAGTTCTCTGATGTGTTTATTCCCGACCGCCATACGTATTATAGGGGTGCCGACACGCACCATGACAGCCCGCTGTATATCACAGAAACGATGATCCACATGGGTTGGACGCTGGCGGCAGCCAACGCGTTGGGAATGGCACGGGGGGCGATGAACGCGTTCGTCCAGTTGGCTACTACATCAGGCACTACTCAGTCGAAGACTTTGCTGCGTGACCGTACAACCGTGCAGACTACTGCGGGGGAGTGCGAAGCGGCCATCGATGCTGCCCGGACTTACGTGTTGGATGCGGTAGACGAGATGTGGGATGCGCAGATAGAAAGGAGCCCGAGGTTGACCGCCAAAGCGCTCCGCTCCCGCTTGGCTATAACTCATGCGATCAGACAGTCTGTGGAGGTTGTGGACCGCCTGTTCTTTGCCGCTGGGACCAATGCGATCCATGAGTCTATCGGGATCGAGCGTTTCTTCCGCGACCTTCACGTGAGCGGGCAGCAGCTCTCTGGCGGCCGTGCCAACTTCGAATACGGGGGCCAAGCACTTTTGGGAGCCGAGTTAACGGCTCGGACTTCCGTTTAGGGGATCACTCCCAGTTGCCGGACGCGCCGGCCACCTTGGAAGACCGTCCACACGTTGCGCAGCGCCCCAGGTTCGGAGAGAGGGTCACCGTCGATCAGCACCCAGTCGCCCTGCTTGTCCACCTCTACGGTTTCGGTTTCATCTTGGATACTTAACAGGTCGGTCGCCAGCCGGGTCGATGATTCGATGGCGTCCTTGGGGTTCATTACATGTTCGGTGGGGTCGATTCCAGCCTCCACTGCGTCACGGCTCCCGTCCTAGCCGTGACAGTGGGCCGCGATATTGAGGCCAGGGGCATGAGCTACCTGCACCGTCATGCTCAGCCGTCCGGGCCGATGTTGGGGAATTGCTGGCCGTCGGCTGTGGGCCCGGTGACACCCACCTTGATAAGTCTTGCTCCCTGGTTGATCTGCTCTTGTATCGCTATTAGTAAATCCTCGGGTGTTTCGGTGAGTCGGATCAGGCCGCACGGGCACCATCCCGGAAACTGGAGGCATTCACCGGCGGCAATGATCCGGGGTCCGACCACCTCGCCTGAGGCGGTCTGCTGGGCTATTAGGATGTTGATGCCAACTCGGGCTCCCACGCCCCGGGCCGAGGTGACAACCGACATCAATGCCCGTTGGCAGTTGCTCGCCGCCTTCAGGGTGAACATGTCCTGGGGGTCGTTCAACAGACCTAGCATGCTCTCCCACCTCCGTCTCCGGTGAAGTGCTCGTGGCAATCGATCATTCCTGACATGAGGGTCAAGCTTCGGCCGTCAACGTCATGTTGGGGGCATTCCTTTTGCACCAGGTTGTCTCCCCGCCGATCCGGTTAGTCAGGCTGGTGGCTACCTCCACGCTGACCTGGGGCACAAGGGCGGCGTTGGTGCCATCGAGCATCGGTACGTTTCGAATTGCCAGGGCCATTTACCATCTTCCCCACCGGGATTTCTCTGGCGCTCAGAAGCCTCGTTGAGGCGACGCTACCACCGACCTGTGGGGAAGGCAAACAGGCATCGCGCCTGACTTTTGTTACTGACATGTTCTCGTGTTATGCTCCCGTCCGAGCCAGGATGGCTTAGTTCTCACTTCAACCAACCGGAGGGGTTTGAATGTCAGTTGGAATCGTAGTGCCGCTGCCCGCATATACGCTGAATCCAGCGTTTATCGCCAAGAAGGCAGAAGATTTGGGGTTTGAATCTATCTGGTATCACGAACATCCAATCCTGCCCGTACACAGCGAAAGTCCCTTTCCTTCCACCGGCGGCGAAATCCCGTGGACCTATCGTCATTTCTCCGACCCTTACATTGAATTGGCCATGGCCTGCGCGGTCACCAGCAAGATTAAATTGGCTACTGGCATTACCCTGGTGCCGGAGCGCAACCCGTTGTTGCTAGCGAAGGAAATTGCGGTACTTGACCAGCATAGTAACGGCAGGTTCATCTTCGGAGTGGGTACCGGGTGGAACCGTGAGGAGACCACCATTATGGGCGGCGACTTCGATCACCGCTGGTCTCAGGCCAGAGAGCATGTGTTGGCGCTGAAAGAACTGTGGACCAAAGACGAAGCGGAATTTCACGGCCGCTATTACGATTTTCCGCCGGTATACAGCTACCCTAAGCCGGCACAAAAGCCGCACCCTCCGGTGCTCCTGGGCGGGAATGCACCCAACGTACTCCAACGGGTGGCCAGATATGCTGATGGCTGGCTCCCCACTGTAGCGACCCCGGCTGACGTCGAGCGCAGTCGCAAGATCCTGGATACTTTGGCTGTCGAGCGGGGCCGTGACCCTGCGTCTCTGGGTATATCCGTGTTCGGTCAGCCCACAGAGACCACCAGGGACGAAGTCGACGCGTTTATTAACGCAGGGGCCGAGCGTGTATCGGTGTGGCCGGTCCATTGCGAGACGGAACAAGAAATGGGCGACCAACTAGAGCGGATGGCTGAAGAATTGATCCGATAAACGCCGTCACCGAATACGTTTAAGAAGTCGGAGATATGCCTATTTCCTGTATGTTGCTGCAGTAGACAGTAACAAGCGATCGGTGTTCTCCATAGAAGGTGGCACCGGCACGTTGACCTCGCTGCAGGACGACCACTTTTCTGGCAGGCCGTCGCCACTGACTATATCTCCGGACAAAAATGTCCTTTACGCTGGTTACCGTACTGAGCCTGAGATTTCCTCCTATAAGATCGACTAAGTTGTGGGCGCACACTCCTACGCCGGGTCGGTTGCTCGCGACCATTCGCCGTGATGCATGTCCATTGGCCGTACTGGAAAGCACTTGGTAGTTTGCCATTACGGGAGCAGGCATGTAAGATTCCAACCCGCCGGCTGCTCCGGCGCCGTTTCCGGACCGTATACTGAATGGCTGGCGGCGGAAGTAGGGGCTCACCCTATCAAGACCGACCGATCCGACAGGTTCGCATTTGCACCCCGTATCGACCGGCTGTTGGACTACGTTCTGTCCTCGGTCAAGAACCTGCCTGGGCCAAAGACTATCTATCGGTTCCGCTTCGAAGATAGCACCGGACTCCTGCCTCCCGAACTCACCGCTGAAAGGGGATGGAGGCGCCGACCTTGTCCCTCGCCATTATGTTTTTCAGCTGAGCCTGGAGGTCGTTTTTTCAGACGAGCAGGGCATCAGTTTGACCTGTTACCGCTTGAACACCGGAATCGAGATGCTTTCAGCCTTCCAGACTGTAACTACACCCCCGAAGGGAACACCCATCGGAATACCACTTCGCCGATTCGACTCAATTCTGCGGGGAGCCCTGTTGTTCGTTCTCAATTGTGACCACACAGCATTGCCAGTTTCGCTGTTGTCCGTCCCGGCCAGCTTGCCGTGGCTGACTTGCGTACGGACCGAGACAGTGACGAATGCTTTCTCTATGCGCCCCCTCGGGCTAGTTTGTTTACGTCGTAGGATCGGCCACCGCCAAACTGTCCTCCTGCAGTGTCGACAGGACTAGATGTCGGATGACGGCATCCCCTGCGGGGGGTTGGTCGATGTCGGCCTTGCCAATCCAGGGAGGTAATTAGTCGCCGCAGCCGCAAGGTGAGGGAGGACCTCGCTGCTCCCTCGCTTATATTCCCTTTGGTACCACAAAACGGCGAACCGCCTGAGGCTATAACTGAGCCTCGGGCGGTTCGTGTGTACACGCCATTTGAGTCATTGGGTTTTGGGGTTAGTGTTGCGCCAACTCCACCAGCACGCCGCCGGCCGCCGACGGGTGCATGAACCCGATGTCGGTGCCCATGAGCCCTTTTCTGGGAACCTTGTCCAACATGTTGATCCCTAACTCGTTCAGGGTCTTCAGCTTTTGGGCGATTTCTTCCACCTCGAAACACACGTGGTGCAAGCCAGCTCCGTTTTTATCGATGTGGGTCCTGATCAAGCTGTCTGGGGTCATCCCCTCAAGGAGCTCTAGATTGGTTTCGCCTACCGGCACGAAACACCCACGCAGTCCCAGGTCGTCTCGGACGATTATGGGACCGGCTTTGAGTCCGAATAGGCTGGAGTAGAATTTGATGCTTTCGTCCAAGTTTTCCACTGCGATACCGATGTGGTGCACAAGGTCGGTCGATGCTGGCGGGTCTCCGTAAAGTGTCATGGATTTTCTCCTTATTGACTGAGTGGCACTTGGTCAACGAGATTGACCGAAAATTTCGCACGGCCAATTCTACACCCTGGACAGTGGTGTCGGCACAAATTGGCTGGTTGCACGTTTCGGAGCCTTGGTTTCGAAAACTAAAAGGATCACTTACTTCCCACAGATCGCGTAGGATGCGCATTTAATCAGGAGGCCGTGGGGCCGGCATGGCCTAAGGAAATTACACCAACCGCAATCGCTATGTGTGAGCCCTGGACGGTGTTTGCGTAGTCAGCAGTTCAGCCAGTGGACAAATCTGGCAAAAAGGCGAGATCACGCGGATTGCCAACGCTCGTCTCTCGGTCAGCACAAACCAGTCTGGCCGCGCTATCTTTCAGCCTACGAGGCCGGCGTTTTCCGTGCCGACTACGGAGGCGCCACCTGGGAATTGACCAAAGAAGAACCGGACGACCATTCAAGCTCCACGTTGCACCGCCGTCCCACGATGCTGGTGGGGGTATCCATGGAAGTCGGTCCAGCAATCGGCTGTTCTACCGCTCCATTAACGCAGGGCGCGACTGGACCTTGATTAAATCTATGGGAAACGACGGCGATATGGTGGTCGTTTTCGATTGGGAACCGGGACATCGGGAGTGGGTCTACGTGTCTACCAAGGGCGTCTAAACGTCTCCCAGCTACGACGGGGAGCAATAATGGGAGGAGCTCCCCGTGGAGTTTCACATCATCGTCTTCTGGCCACTGGTAGTCGTGTAAATGGTTGAGAGACTCGAAGGCGGTCGTGGATGATGGTGATTTAATTCGCAGCCGCTGGTATTTCGCTCATCGCCTGAAACGTTGTGGCAAACTTGCCTTTTTCCGTTTCGATTAAGGGCAGAGTAGATCGGCTAAGCACAGCCCCCGGCATCACCTGCCGAATATATTTTGTAGGGGTTACTTGGGCCACTCAAATGCTGAACAGCATTTCGATCGGGCGATTCGAATACTTTTCCGGTAGCATTCCATTAAGTTCGGGGTCAAGGTAGCTTATCGGAAAGATGTGTGGCTCAATCACCTAACCGAACATCTCGAGACACCGGTTCTTTTCCCGCTTCCCAGCCGAGTCCAAATAGAGCAAAACCACCGGGCTGAGTATCGAAATCTAAACGTACGGTCCGTATACTCCGGAAGTTTTTAACTTCAAATTTGGCATATCGCATGGTTGGGCTAGACAAGGTCAACTTGTTCGCTGCGATTCCAGGTAAGCAGATCTTTATAATGGGCGCGAGTCAGACGTTGGGTTGTTGCTGCTCCTGCGACTTACCGGAAATTGGACCTGCGGCCTTCCAGATTGGTGTGGATGTCCAGCAGTACCGTCTTACCTTCCTTGTTGAGCCGCTGAGCTTGGACCAACGCAGGGCCGACTTCCGAAGGTTCGGTCACGGTGATGCCTACGGCGCCGAGGCCTTCCGCGATCTTAGCATAGTCGCCGGTCATGTGGGTTAGGCCGAAAAGTTCGTTGGCCGTGGGGTAGCCGCCCGGGTAGGTGGCCATGCCACCGTTGTTCAGGACAATGGTGGTGATCGGCGCCCCGGCGCGTACCGAGGTCTCAATGTCGAGCCCCGCCATTCCGAAGGCGCCGTCGCCCATGAAATTCAAACAGAATTTGTCTGGATTGGCTAGCTTGGCGCCAATCATCAACGGAATACCGTAACCCAAATGGGTAGTCTTCCCCCAACCGATGTAGCTGTGGGGCGTGGTGGCGGTGTAGAACGGTATTATGGTGTCTCGGGGGGCCCCTGCGTCGTGAGTGACCACGCTGTTTTCTTTGTCCAGATTCCTCTCTAACTCTCCGATAACCCGGTAGGGTCCGATGGGGACTTCATCTGAGTTGAGCAGCGGCGTCCATTCGTTCAGCCAGTCTTTGCGAATCTCGTCTATCTCTTTGGCAACAGCGTTCTGGTCGGCACGACCGCGGTCTCCTATCTGGGATTTCACTTCGTCAATAAGCGCCTGGAGGGTCATTTTGGCATCGCCCGGCAGACCTACGTCTACCGCAAAATCTTTGTTGATGTCCTCTATGCTCTCCACATTGTGGATGATGACCTTGCCGTCGGGAATGGGCTGGCCGTAGGAGGTGCGTGTCATGCTGGAACCGACTGCGAAGAGAACGTCCGACTGTTGGAGCCATCGTCGGGCCGGTGCCGTAGTGGCGCTGCTGCCGGCACCCAGGGATAAAGGGTGCCGCTCGTCGAAAGATGATTTCCCTGGAAGCGTCGTATAGACGGGGATCTGGGTCAGTTCCGCTAATTCCTGTAGCTCTCGAGTGGCGGATGAAAACAACACTCCCATCCCTGACCATATGACTGGTTTCTTGGCGTTTAGCAATAGCCGAACTGCATCGGCTACGTCGCTGCTAGACGGAGACTGTACCAGCCGTTTGGGCGGTTGGTATTCTAATGCCGATTCTGGCACTTCCTGTTCGGACACGTCGGCGGGAATCTCTACTACCACGGGGCCGCCGCGGCCGTTACGCAGGTTGTGAAAAGCCCGGCGCATGACCGATGACACCTGACCTGGCGCCAGTATCACTTCGGCGTGTTTGGATACCGAACTGTAGTTGTTTGCCGGTGAAAAGTTGGGGCGGACGGCTCGCTGGCCCAGCGCTGGTCCACCAGCAATGTAAAGAATGGGAATGTTGTCGGAGAAAGCTTGGGCCAGGCCGCCGTGGGAGTTCTCGGATCCTGGGCCACCCTGAGTAATCGCTACGCCGAATCTCCTCCGGTCGTTCATCCGGCTAAAACCATCGGCCGCCATCAGAGCGCCCCGCTCTTGCCGGAAAAGTATGGTCCTGATACCCTCTTTGGCCACTGCTTCCAGTAGCTCGTTGGAAGGGAAGCACGCGATCCATTCCACACCTTCAGTTTTGAGAATCCGTGCTACGGTCTCATTTACGTTCATTTGAGTTCAGCTCCATGATCATTGCCAGTATTCGTCGTTAGATGCGTCGGTATTCTAACACTCGATTGTTGAAGCCAATACATCCCACCATACCTGGCTTTTCGTCATAGACGCCAGAGACGCAGGCGCATTTAGTTACAACGACGGACTTCGGTGGCTTCTCCCCAAATAACTGTGGCTGGCAACTAGGTTATTATGGATTCATAGCTAATGACAGTCTCCTGCCAGCGCGGAAACACGTAGATCCTCAGGAGATAACTAAGTCCAAGTGCTCAATGTTCGGTTGCGACGAGCACTCTTACCGGGGATTGGGCATTGCGCTGGGGACGGTCGTGGAACTGTGTCTGCAGCACTTCATCGCTGAAGGAGGCGTGGCGGCCGAGAAAGATGTCGATGTCGCGGCCGGATCGGTTTCCTAGATCCTCTAGCCAGATGAGAATCGCGGTAGCGGTTCCGAAGGTGTCAGAGTGGTTACCTCTAGCGGCTGGCCAACCTAGATGCATTTTGGTTAAAAAGAGAGGAGCCGCCTATTTGGCGGCTCCTCTCTTTTTGACAACCAAGTGGTCTACTGACGCATCGAACTGAAGCAGTCGCTGCAGTAGACGGGCCGATCACCCCGTGGCACGAAGGGAACCATCGTATCTACGCCGCACTGGGCGCATACTACAGGATGCATTTCTCTCGGTCCGCCGCCGCCATACCCTCGCTGCTGGCTCTTACGAGCGCTACGGCATTCGGGACATCGCTTGGGTTCGTTCGTATATCCACGAGAAGCGAAGAACTCTTGCTCTCCACTCGTGAATGTGAACGGTGAGCCACACTCCACGCACGTTAGACTTTTGTCTGCCAAGGCCATTCGGATAACCTCCGATAATGTTGAATCGGCTCAGTCCAGGTCATCCTAGGCCAAAGGCAACGGTTCATGAAACCAATGCCGGGACACCTTAACTTACACCAGCGGATATTATATCACTAAAGGAACACAATTTGTCACGCCTAGTTTCCTTTTTGGTAGGCGTCGAACCCAGGTTACCGCTTCCGGTATTACGGAATCACACTATAATAAGATGATTTACGCCAAAGATAATAGAACATCGCGCCGTATTAATTTGTATGTGGCACGTTGATAACCAGAAACGATTAATTTCGTTTTGGCTTAATCAGTCTCGCAAATCGTCGTAGAGTATCGTTTTAAGTTTCACCTTTGCTCCTAGGGCAGAAGTCACATCGGTACTGGAAACTTCTACTACCTGCGTGAACAGGCTTGTCACTACGCCATGGTAAGCAAGGTAATGAACCAGGCCATAGACCGGGAACTGATTTCCGACTCCATATACCTCGGCCTCGGCAGTCACTCGGTGGCTCTGGGATTCGCTCCCACCATTGAAGGATGGGATGACAGCTGAGCCGAAGAGTTTGATGAAGTTTATGGGTTAGGTCCCGCCGGTGCTCGGTAGCTGCTGGTCAAGGCGGGCTATTTTGAAGGTGATCAGAACCTCGACATAATAAATCCCCGGCAAGCTGGAAATTTCGTGGCTTATCGAGTTCCTGGCGCTTTGTGGAACGACGCCGGCATTGAAACGCCAATCCGGCTGGTCGAGACCGACTTTCGGCTAAAAATATTATTGAGCACTAGGTCTGGGGCACATTTCCCGTCATCGGGAACACGCCTGGACGACTCAAGAATCTCTTCGCATTTTCTTTGCCTATGAACCTGGTGGTTTCATTTTTGGTTTTGAGAGCAACTAAATTAACTCCGCTTGCACCTGCCTGATGGACTCGGAAAACGACTCTAAGGGTGGCTTGTGCAAGGGACGGAGGCGATACACATTGGACAATAACGCGGTCGTGCGCCATGTTCAGATTGCGTTCGACATGTTGATTCACCTGGAGTTTATCTCCGAAGGGAAATTTCCGAGCGCTGGACCTGCGCATTCGACACACGTTAATAACATCAGAACTTGCCCTTTGAGTATGCAAAGTCGCTCTTGATGAAGATAGGCCCAGTCACTTTGATCAAGCACCTAGACAAGTCTCATGACTCGGTATCTAATCCGGCGGAAGGTAGGCGTTGGGGACCACGGCGCTGCCATTGCCCGCTCCGGTCGTGTCGCCGTTTTGGTTTTCTGCCTTGATGTCGATCGTGATCTTGCTGCCGTTGGCTTCTCGGGATATCTCACTGACCGTACCGGAAAAGGCAATAACGTCGCCGGGTCTTACGGGTCTAAGGAATCGGAGGTCTACCATTCCAGTGTGGTTGAAGATATCGGAGCCGAAGTAGCGGCGCAGCATTTCTATAGCGAAGGTGAGCGACATGCGGCCAGAGGCGACTGTCCCCATCGTTCCCAAAGTCTCTCTGGCGGTATCCGCGTCGGTAAACTGGGACGGACCGACCTGACCGGCGCTGCCCTCGAAGTGATTGATAGCCTCCTGGCTCATTGTTTTTACCACCGGAGGGACTTGGGCGCCGATCTGGAAGTAGCGCTCTAGCCGCCCCATTTCTTGCCGACTTCCGACGGCTTTTTCAGCTCGTGGGTGATTACGCGGTCTATCAACCGACCATCCTCATCCACTGAAACAGCCTCGGTGACGATGTAGTTTTTGCCCCGGCGCAGGTATTTGTCGGCGATCCAAGCCGTTACGGTCAGGCGCTTGCCCGGGACGGGCGGGTTGTAACAATAGAAAGCGCACCTGGCGTTGACCGACCCGCTATCGGTGTACTTGGCATTGTACTGCCGCACGTCGACCTTGAAGGATATCGTGGGGAAGCTGGCCTCGGGATCCATCACGCCTAGCCGATACTGCTCTACCATCTCTTGGGTAAGCACGTACTCGAACTTCTCGAATGTTTCCCCAACCTCCAAAGTGTCCCAATTCAACGGGATCCTGTTATCTGGTCCTGCCATATGAGGCTCTCGCTCTACTCGCAATGATAGTATCAGCGACCTTTCCACTCGGGTGCTCGCTTTTCTCTGAAAGCCTGCGGTCCTTCCTTGAAGTCTTCGGTGCGGGTCAGGGTGCTAAAAAGGATGTTTTCAAAACGCAGAGCATCTTCCAAAGGCCGCCCCAGGCTACGCAGCATTG
The DNA here is from genome assembly GCA_964645515.1 of uncultured Dehalococcoidia bacterium. Taxonomy (GTDB): domain Bacteria; phylum Chloroflexota; class Dehalococcoidia; order Lucifugimonadales; family UBA3495; genus VXOI01. The sequence goes on from CAZYBD010000205.1 coordinate 19,017, forward strand.
ACTCCTTAGCCGACCGCACACCCAGTGGCCCGTTGCTGATAATAGTATCGGCATAGCGCTCGGCTGTGCGGAGCAAATTGGAGGCTGGCACAACCTCGGTAACAAGGCCGATGCGCAGGGCCTCGGCGGCGTCGATTTTCTCGCCGGTCAACTGCATCTTGAGTGCGTTCCCCAATCCCACTATCAGTGGCAGGCGTACGGTGCCGCCGTCACAATGATGGAAGCCGCGTTGGATCTCTGAGCAACCGAATCTGGCGTTGGGCGAGGCGATGCGGATGTCGCAGGCCAAAGCCAGTTCCAGCCCGCCGGCCAAGGCGTAGCCGTTGACGGCCGCGATTATAGGCTTCCAAATATCTAAGCCGCGGGTGATACCGCCAAATCCTGTACGGTTGGCATCCTGCCGGAGGTCGTAGATGTCTCGCTCCGCCAGGTGCGGAGTGTAGGTCTTCAGGTCGGCGCCGGCGCAAAAGGCCCTGTCCCCCTCACCGGTGATAATCGCCACCCACGCCTCTGGGTCGTCCCGGAAATCGGTCCAGACCGATATCAGCTCTTCCTGTTGCTCCGGCCCCAAAGAGTTCATGGCCTCGGTCCGGCTGATTGTGATGTGGGCGGTGTGGCCCACCACTTTGTATTTAATATCAGTCATATCTCATATCTTGATTGTACAGTGATTGGCAGAAAGTCTAGAAGTTGCTTATGCAGCCGTCAACTTTCAGTAACGAACATCACACGGAGCAGTGGTCACTCTGGTATGACGCAGAGAACATTCGCCGCATCTGACATTAGGTGGCGCAGCAGGCGGTGTAGCCCGATTTTAATTTGATCCGCAGTTATCACTTACAGTGCAAGGAAAGTATGAGAGACGTTGCCGACTATGCTCTGTCTCATTTCATCGTCCTAGGCAGAGAAGACGCTCTGGTAAGGCTGTACGACCGGTACCTCAAAGTGGCCTATTATTTGACCTACTGGATGCTGAACGAGGCCTAGGAGGAGTTTCCATTTGTAGGAAGGCCAGTCTATACGTGGCTAAAAGTGGTATCGCCCGGTACTGGCCATTGGCAGTGGCACATTAACATTGACCAGTGCAGTCTGAGTCCTTTCGTTAACCCCAATCCTTGGACTTTGGCAAGTCGTACATTGTTTTGACGCCTTCGATGTGAGTGGCCACAACGTTCATTGAGCCGTCACGCCTGGACACGAAGCCCTTGACCTTCAACACTGGCTCCTTTATGGCCAGACGGTACTTTCCGAAGACCTGTGGCCATACCACCAATGGGGTGTGGCCGAACTCGTCCTCCAAGGTAATAAAGACGGCGTTGGCGTTGGGGTGTTGCCGACGTATGACCAGTCCCGCGACAGCAACTTCCGTATCGTCAGATACCTCGGCGAGCTGATTGCTGGACAAGACCTGAGAGTCCAGCAGCGGCCTGAGGTGTGACATGAAATGCCCTTGGGGGTAGAGACCCATAACCCGGTATTCGTCCATCATGGTTTCCCATGCGCTGAGCGCCGGCAGGGCTGCCGAATCTTGGTCCGTTGGCAGAGGAAGGACCTGTTGGATACCTACTGGACGATAGCGCAGCCCAACCTCCCACATGGCCGCCCGGCGGTCTGGAGTCAAAGCGTCGAAAGCCCCGGCGGTGGCCAAGTTGTCCAGTGCTTCCTGCTGTAACCCGGTGCGCTGCATTGCGTCGGCCAGGCTATCGAACCGCCCGCCCTGATCCCGACCTTGGACTATGGCTTCCGCCGCCGACTGTCCGATGCTTTTTACGTTTAGGAAGCCCAAGAGCAGAGCTTCGTTCTTGATGATGCACTTGATATGGCTCTCGTTGATGTCGGGGTTCAGGACGTTAACCCCGTGACGCTTGGCATCCTCCTTCAGCGTTTCCAGGTTATAGAAACCCATGGGCTGCTGGTTGAAGATGGCTACATAAAATTCTAACGGGTAATAGTACTTCAGCCAGGCCATCTGATAAGCTGTGATGCCAAATGCGTAAGCGTGAGATTCGGGAAACATGTACTGGCCGGAGAACTTTTTGAAAATTTTTAGAGCAACGGTTTCGGGCACGCTTCTCTGAGTGCTGCCATATCTGAACTTTTCCCAGTACATTTCCAGCATGGCGCGGTTGTTCTTTCGTCCGAAGGCCCGGCGGAGTTCATCGGCCTCCCGAGGACTGAAGCCGGCTACGTCGACCGTCAATTGGTTTACTTGGTCTTGGAACAGTATTATTCCCTTAGTCCGTGCCAGCGCGCGCTCTTCCAAGGGGTGATCGAAGTCCCAAGGGACTCGATGGACGTAGCGCTCTATGAACTGAGTGACACCGTCGTTGATACCCACTCCCGGGCGGACGGCTGCCACCTCGTAGGCCATCTCTGCCAAGTTGCTGGGCCTGATACGAGTGGCGGTCTGCATCTGGGCAGCCGACTCCACCTGAAAAATCCCCACTGTGTCGGCTTGGTGGATGGAGCTGTAGACGTCCTTGTCCTCGAAGTCGATGCGCGATAAATCTATGTAATGGCCGGTACGCTCTTCGATCATGCCCAAGACATCCTGCATCTGCGAGAGAGCGCCTAAGGCCAGAAAGTCGATTTTGACGAAGGCAGCGTCATGAATGCTGTCTTTGTCCCAGTGGCAGATGAAGCGGCCATCTATGGCGGCCTGCTGCACCGGCACCACGTTGCTCAGGGGAGCGGAACTGATGATCATGCCGCCGGGGTGCTGGCCCAGGTACTTTGGGAAGCCTTCCAGTTGGGGAGCTAGGTCAATGAGGTCTTTCCATACAGGGGTGCCCACTTTGTGCCGGAAGTCGGGCAAGATCAGCATCTCCAACCCTAGAGTGTCGGCATGGCGCACGTCCACCCGTTTGGCCAGCTTGTCTACATCTTGGCTCGGAAGTCCCAGCGCCTTGCCAATATCGCGTACCACGCCCTGCATTTTGTACGTGGCGATCATACCGGACAGCACTGCTCGGTCCCAGCCCCACTTCTTGTGTACCCGTTTGATCAGTTCCTCACGGATGTCTCGAGGAAAGTCCAAGTCGATGTCGGGTACAGATACCATCTCGTCATATAGGAAACGATCCAGAGAGAGGTCGAATTGTAGAGGGTCTATGTGGGAGAGACCGATCAGATAGCCCACCAGCAAGGCTACCGACGAGCCCCTGCCCCTGCCTGGCGGCCGTTCTTCTATCGATATCTCCCGTTCGGTTAATCCAAGCTCGATCATTACTTCATAGGCCAGTTGAATGATCTCGTAGTAGATAAGAAAGAACCCCGTCAGGTTGTGCTTTTTGATCAGCCGGAACTCTTCTTGTAGCCTGTCGCGGACTTTGGATGTTATGGAGCTGTATTTACGTACGGCCGCATCTCGGCAGAGCTATTCCAGGTAGCTCTGAGGGGTGTAGCCTTCGGGCACCGGGTAGGCCGGGAACTCATAACCCAGGTTCCGGGTTATGTCAAAGGTGCACCGCTCGGCGATATAGGCCGAGTTCTGGATGGACTCAGGCAGTCCATCGAATAGCGCTGCCATCGCGGTTGTGGATTTGAGATAAAAGTTGGCGTTGGGTCGGCGCTCTCGGTGGGTCTCTTCTAGAGTCTTGTTGTGCTGGATGGCCACCAGGGTGTCCTGGAGCCGGTGCCGCTCTGGGACGTGATAGTGGGCGTTGTTGGTTGCCACTACTCCTACGCCTAAATTGCGAGCCAGTTGGAGCAGGCGTTTGTTGCGGAGGGTATCACCGTAGGCCAGGTTTTGTTGCATCTCAACGAAGACGTTGGCGGTCCCGAACCACTCCATATAGTCCCTGAGTTGCTCTTCCCCTCCGCGCCAACTACCTTCGGTTAGCAGCTTGGGGACCATGCCCTTACGGCAGCCTGTAAGGAGTATGAGACCTTCGGCGTGGGCCTGCAGGTGCTTAGTATCCAGTTGGGGATCCCGCCGGTCACCGCCAATACGGGACTTAGTAATGAGTTGGCACAGGTTGCTGTACCCCTTTGATGTCTCTGCCAGCAGAGTCAGGTGGGTCCCGCCAGAAAGAGAAACCTCTGCACCGATGACGGGCTGAACGCCCATAGTGTTGGCGGCGCGGGCGAACTCCATGGCTCCACATAAGTTGTCATGGTCGGTGAGGGCTAGCGCGGGGTATCCCAACCCCTTAGCCTGAACCAAGAGCTCGCCAATGAAGGAAGCCCCCTCCAGAAACGAGTAATTGCTGTGGCAGTGGAGCTCGGCGTAGGTGGTGGTGCTCATATGGTATTTAGCGTATGGAAGCTTATCTCTCTTTCACCACCACCGCCATTCCTGCGAAAGCCTGAATCCATGACTCCGGACGCGGGCACACTCAATCCTTCCCTCCACTGGTAACAGACGCGAGTTCTATAAATATGCCGGACGATGGTAATAATTGGACGGGTGGACGGCAAGCGGGATGTGTCAGTCCCTAGGTCCAACTGAACTATGGGCACGATCTTCTCTTAGCTCGAATGTACTGCTCTTCGGAAAGCGCGCTTAATCGGCCAGAGGGATAGTAGCGGTTAACCGGGGGCCGTCGCCGACGGATCTGGTAGTGTGACCATGTCCGGTGAGGTCCTAGGCCAGTGTTACGTGTCCGGACCCGAACCGGTGCAGACTACCGTCTCTCAGCCCGATCTCGACCTCTCCGGAAATTGTGATGACGTACTGGCGGCGTGGCGCGCGGTGCCAATCGCTGAAATAACCCGCGTCGAACTTGCTAAACACTATGCCGGCGGCGGACTGAAGGGTGGCCATCTCAGGATGGTCCTCCAGCTCCAACTCTTCGATATGTGTATGGCCGTCATCGCTACTGTACAGCCTTATCAAATTCAGAGTCGGTCTCCGCAGGCAGCTTTTGGCGCCAGTACAGCATTGCCGGTTCGGCGAAATTCCTGATGAAAATGAGACGTAGCGGAAGGGAATCTCATCCTGTCCAGTGGAGGAGCTCACGGCGAGGTTGACGGCAGCCGCGAGTGCGATTACGATGGCTCCCGTTGTAAGATTCGAGCTGCTTATGGTAAGTCTGGCTCGTAGAAGAAAGGAGTTGGTATGGCAACTAAGATGTTCTTGTTCCCGGTTCCGGCAGGCAATACAGAAGCTTTGAAGGCTACCTTCGTCGAGATGGCTGGGTCGCGGGAAGGCCAGTGCGTAGCCAATCGAGGAGTCATGGGTGTAACCCGAGAGTATGTATGTCTCCAGCATACGCCCACCGGCGACGTCGTAGTGGCTTACTTGGAAGGCGACGACCCAGACAAAGCCGGAGAACGGATGATGGCGTCCGACTCAGAGTACGCCCGCTGGATCGCCTCTACGGTCATGCCTTTGCTGGGACATGATAGCAACGAGTCGTTCCCCTCTACCGAAGTCCTGGCGGACTGGCGCGCGTAACAGCGGAATTTCCTCAGTCGATAGGAGTTGATATGGCCTCGAAATCGTTTTTGATCCCGGTGCCCGCTGGAAACACCGAAGCGTTGAGGGCGGCCTTTGCCGAGATGGCGGGATCGCGAGAAAGCCAGTGCGTGGCCAACCGCGCCGTGATGGGGGTTACCAGAGAGTATGTCTCCCTTCAACACACCGCGCAAGGCGACGTTTTGCTGGTCTACCTGGAGGGAGATGATCCCGACAAAGCGCGTGAACGTATGATGGCGTCTGACTCGGAGTACGCTCGCTGGATTGCGGCCACCGTAAACCCACTGCTTAGCCGCGAGGCCGGGGAAGAGTTCCCCGGCGCCGAAGCCCTCGCGGATTGGCGCGCCTAGTACCAGTGTCCTGTTCAGACGGCTAGTAACAAATACCCAACAAGAAATGGATACGATATGGCCTCTACGATGTTTTTGTTCCCGGTGCAGGCAGGGAATATTGAAGCGTTAAAGGCGGCCTTCGCCGAAATGGCGGGTTCGCGGGAAGCCCAGTGCGTGGCCAACCGTGCCGTGATGGGCGTCAC
>CAZYBD010000206.1:0-8394 GCA_964645515.1 uncultured Dehalococcoidia bacterium
AGATTGCCCTACTACCAGCGAATGTTGGTTGCCGCAGGATACCCCGAGGCCACCGAAGGCGTCTGGAGCGACGCTATGATCGACGGTGGAGTGATCTGGGGGAATGAGGTCAAAGTCCGTGAAGGAATCGCCGAAATGTTCGCCTCCGGAGCCAGCGAAATTTTGGTCTCCCCCATTACGGCCGGCGCCGACACGGCAGCCTCACTGGATCGGACCATGCGACTACTAGGGCAGGTTTCCGGGGATGGGCGGTAGAGACATTTATGCGTTGTCCTTTTGGTTCTGTAGCGGAAGGGGCAATGCGGCCATGATCCCGAGGAACCAATGAAATACGACGTTGTCATAGTTGGAGGAGGATCCGCCGGTTGCACCCTGGCAGCCCGCCTGTCAGAAAACCCCGCTAGGTCGCTCCTGCTCCTAGAAGCCGGTCCAGACTATCCCAGCGTTAAGTTCCTCCCTGACGCCATTAAGAACGGCTGGGACAACTCGACCTCGGAGGTCGATTCCCCGTTCAACTGGAACTATCAAGGGACTGGTTCAGCCAGGCAGACCAAGTTAATGGAAATCGCCCGTGGCAAGATAATCGGCGGGTCAAGCTCCATCAACGGCCAGGTGTTCCTACGCGGCGTTCCGGAAGACTATGACGGATGGGCGGAGTACGGCAACGACGAGTGGAGCTACCTCAAGGTCTTGCCATTCTTCCGCAAACTGGAAACTGACTTGGATATTCGGGACGATTTTCACGGCAGCGAAGGACCCATTCCGGTACGCCGAATACCTCGCAGTGAATGGTTGCCGATTACCGAGGCCTTTTACCAGGCCCTGTTGGCCGCCGGGTTTCCGCCGGATGGCGATATGAACGGTCCGGACGGTACCGGCGCCGGTCTGATGCCGATGAACAACCCCGCCAACGTCCGGACCAGCACGGCCCTGGCCTACCTGAACCCCAACCGCCACCGGTTGAACCTCACGGTCAAGAGTGGGGTCACGGTCCAAAGGGTGGTCTTTGCAGGTAACCGGGCCGTTGGCGTCGAGGTCGAGAGCGGTGGTGAAACATTCACAATCGAGGCCGCAGAAACAGTGCTGTGCGCCGGAGGGATCGCCTCGCCTCAACTACTGCTACTATCAGGGGTAGGCCCAGCAGCGCACCTGCGCGATCGGGGCATTCCGGTGGTCAGAGACTTACCGGGAGTGGGCAAGAACCTGAAGGACCACCCATTGATCACGTTGGACTTGGTCCCGGCCAAGGGCGTGGCCCTAGCCAATCGGATGCCACAGATCCCGACCGGGCTCCGCTACACGGCCTCAGGATCCGATATTCGAAACGACATGCAAATGTTTCTGGGCTCCATAGGTCAAGAAAACGCCGGAGACCCGGTCCGAGGGGCCAGCCTGTACGGTTCGACCGGAATGTTTATCCACATTCTTTTGAACGCCACCAAAAGCGCCGGTGAGTTGACCCTCAGGTCTGCGGACCCGTCTGCCAAGCCACGCCTGGAATTCCGTTACCTGGAGGATGAATGGGACGTGGCGAGGCTTAGAGAAGCGATCAGGATCGCGGCCACGTTGTTGGAACACGAAGCCCTCGGTCGGATGGTCGAAGAGTTGGTTGCCCCCAGCCGGCAGATAATTGAGTCGGATGCGGCGCTCGACGATTGGATTCACCTAAATGTTGCCACCGCCTTCCATAGTTCCGGAACCTGCAAAATGGGGCCCGATTCTGACCCCACCGCAGTGGTGGACCAGTATTGCAGGGTGCGGGGACTTGAAAATCTCAGGGTCGTAGACTTGTCTGTGACACCGAATGTGGTGCGGGCGAACACCAACGCCACAGCCATCATGATCGCCGAGCGGGCGACTGAGTGGATTAAACGTCCCGATGCTGGGAGGGTTTCCCGCTTTGATTAAACGCCAACAATGGTCACCGGCCTCTGGGAAACCTCGGAGGTCCGTCGCAATATGACGGGCAGTAGATCCGGTTGAATGATCCAGCCGCTAGATTTGCAGGGGTAGGTGCTATACTGCATTGCGGCCGACGAGCGGGCGTAACTCAGTGGCAGAGTGCTTGCTTCCCAAGCAAGACGTCGAGGGTTCGAATCCCTTCGCCCGCTCCATTTATAGCTCTTGCCACCAGTCATCCTTTAACTTTTTGCGGCAAACCGGGAAGAACGCTTTAGATGTTAGAAATGAGAACCGTAACGCCGGACGAGTTCGTTGCCTGGTGCCGTGCTGAAGCAAGGGCGTACGGTAACCGGTTGGACGGCGACCCAGAGGATCTCCGACCCCACTTCGATCTCGATCGTTCCATAATGGTGCTGGACGAGGGAGACATTGTGGGCGGCGCTCATTCTCACCAGTTGGAGATGGCCGTTCCCGGCGCGTCAGCCGTGACCGCCGGAGTTGCCAACATTGCGGTCCAGCCCACCCACCGTCGCCGAGGGGTGCTGACCAGGATGATGCGCCACCAGATACACGACCTACACGAGCGTGGGGAGGCCCTGGCCGCACTGTTCGCCTCGGAAAGCGTGATATACGGACGGTTTGGCTACGGGGTTGGCTCGTTATACGAGCGTTGGATCATCGACCGCCAATTCACCGAATACGCCCATCCAACCGCGAGCAACGGCCAGATCCGCTTCATAGACCCTGAAGACATCCCAAAGGAGCTGCCCGACGTGTTCCGGCGGAGCACAGTCGGCCGCCCGGGTGTATTTCATAGGGCACCCCACCACTGGGAGCGGGACTCTCGGGCGCCGGAGCATCGTCAGAGCGGACCCGGAGGACTGTTTTACGCAGCGTATACCGACGGCGACAACATGGACGGCTACGTAACCTACCGGACCAACAGTCCTAATCTTGTAGTAAACGAATTAATCGCAACCACCAGGGAAGCCACCGCCGCCCTTTGGCGCTTCTGTTTCGACATGGACCTCATGACCTCCACTGAAGCGATCAAAAGGCCCGTGGATGACCCACTTCCCTGGATGTTAGCAGACCCGAGGCGGCTGCAACGTTCAACACGCGATGCGTTGTGGTTGCGCCTGATAGATGTGAGCACGTCATTGAAGCTCCGGCGTTACATGCACGACGGCCGCTTGGTGTTCGAGGTCCGGGACGATATTTGCCCCTGGAACCAGGAGCGGTTCGAATTGGAGGGCTCCACAGAAGGGGCCACCTGCCGAACCACGAAATCGTCCCCGGATTTGGTGTTGGGCGTTCCTCAACTCGCCTCGGCGTACCTGGGGGCAGTGAGTTTCAGCACTCTCGCACAAGCCGGTCTGGCCGAAGAACGTACGCCCGGAGCGTTGTTGCGCGCAGACCGCATGTTCGCCACCGAATTCAAGCCCTGGACACCGCACAACTTCTAGAGGCCCTCTTCATCGTCCGCCGGATTATTTAAACTAAAGCTCCTCGGATTCGATTGCCTGGGGAGCTCTCTGTTCGCTACTGTTGTCTAAGGGTGTCCGCTAAGTTTTGGTAAGCCATCTGTAATTCGTGCCAGCAGCTGGCTCAGGCTTACTCACAATCTCACGGCGCCAAGGGACTGGAACATGAACCCACCACCCGCTACCCGAAGGCTGGACCGAGCCGGACGCGAGGCGCTACTCGGTAAATTGGAGCGAGTTACCGAGTTGCCGATGCACGTTCTGGCTTTCGTGATGATCCCGCTACTGATCGGACCTTTTCTCTGGGATCTGTCGGCAGAGGAAGAAGCGACTTTCGCCGCTTTGGACATTTTCATCTGGGTCGTCTTTGCCTCCGTACTGGGATTGAAGACCATCGTAGCGCCCCAGGGTCTACACTACCTGCGGCAGCACTGGTTGGAAGTGCTTATCGTCATCGTGCCATTCTTCCGGCCGCTTCGTATCCTGCGGATCCTCTTGCTGGGAACCAGGACCTTTATCGGGTTTCGACGCGCGGTGCACGTAGACTATCTGATCGTTTACGCCGTAGGGTTGGTGATGATCTGCGCGACGGTGGTCCTATCCGTGGAGCAGGATGTGCCGGAGGCCAGCATTACAACATTCCGCGACGCCCTCTGGTGGGCGATGGTAACTCTTACCACTGTGGGCTACGGCGACGTAGTCCCGGTGACGGCGGCCGGCAGAGGTGTCGCATTTGTGCTTATGTTGGGCGGCATCGCATTTCTGTCGGGGATTACCGCCAACTTGGCGTCCTTCTTTGTAACCCCCAGCCGGACCCTTGAAGCTGCCATCAGCCAACTCACCCAAGAAGTTCAGGGTTTGCAGGAAGAAATCGCAGTCCTACGGGCAACCTCTCAGGTCCGCAACAATGGCAACGACTCATAACTGCCGGTGCTTGAAGATTTGAAGAGCAGACTCCCAATTGGGGGTCCGCTCTTCGTTACGCTTGTGGAACTTGCACGGGTTGTTACGATTTCGTCAAGAGCGTCAGACGGCTTCGGAGACCATCCATATCGGAATAGCACCCCTGCAGGTGGCGTTCCCCGGGCTTAGTGTAGGCCGTGCGACCGTGCAATACGCGTCTGTTGTCGAAAATAATGAGGTCCCCCGGCTGCATATTCAGATAGACCTGAAAACTGGGACTGGCTATCAACTCGGAGAACGTCCGGTAAGCCCGGTAAAACGCCTTCATCCGCTCATGCGGGATCCGCATAGGGTCCATTGAGCTGTTTTGGTACCGGACGCGGTCCACGTTGCCGTGGGCATCGACGCGGATCATAGGAGCTTCCGCCGAAAGCTGGGTGGCGTCGTCTCCCCAACTGAACCGCACCGGCCACATAAGTAATTCTTCGAACATCTCGGGGTGACGCAAGCGCAGCTCCTCGGCTGCTTTGAAGCCATCCACCAACACTGTGTCGCCGCCAACGCCACTGGACACCAGGCAGTGAAGGAGCTGTATCGTAGGTTCCGGGTCCCTGTAAGGGGTGTCAGTGTGAGGTGACAATGCGAGGGTAGTGTACGCCAGGTTTGACGGGTCTGGGGCGGACCTCACATCGAACACCCGGCCGTAATTGGTCTCGTGGACATTGCTAAAAAGCCCAACCACCTTGGTGATGGTCCCGGGCTCGACCGGTACCCCTTTCAACAATGAGATACCAATGTCGGAGACCTGGCCGATCCAGTCCGCCAACACTTCCTTATCGCTACGGACTTGATCGTATGTCGGCGAGTGCTGCCAATCGAAGGGCCAAGTGCTGTCCCACAGCGTGCGCGGCCACCATTCATCTTCAGGTGTGCCGTCACTGTAGGAGTTTTCTCTCAGCCAGGAAGGATCATACTTGCTAAGCAGGTGGTCGGGCCACCACGCTATGCACAACCGGCCGTCCTGGTCAACTTCCACCGAAAGCGGCCGCACTTCCTCTGGAAACGACAATACATCGACAATCCGCTGGCCGTTAATTGGATGCCGCCCTTCCGGAGCATTGTCCCTGAGCCAAATGTAATGGAACACGCTCTGCTGGCCATCGGACCAGGTCACGTTCAGTTCATCCTCTTCGCGGGAAATGTTTTGAATATTGTGGGTCAAAGTAGCCATTGTATTTCTCGGTTAATATTAGAGCTGTAGCAGTATTTATCCTCGTCGGCCATTGTACACGTCTGCACTCGTGGATGCACAGTCCGAAACGAGACCGTGGTGGCGCCTTCGGCCCAGGTTGATTGAAAAATCCTGTTGTGATAGATTGGGAATGACCTCAAATTTCCCAAACAGGAGAAGTTAATGGCATACGTAACCCCCCGCGAGGGCGAGAACCCGGAAAGTCTGGTCAACCGGTTCAGGGCCTCAGTCCAGCACTCCGGGATCTTAAGAGAGCTTAAAGACCGCCGCTTCTTCCGCTCGAAGGCGCAAAAAGAGCGGCTTGCTGCGCAACGGGCAGCGCGCCGGCGTCGGCGCCAGAACCGCCGCCCACGTTAAGGAAGCTTTCTCCGGCTACGGAGCTCCTCGGCTGATCCTAGGTCCACAGGAAGGGGTCCAACACGGGCCCTTTTTGTTTTGAATCGAGCTCATTGGAATACGTAGCTACCATGTTGGCAAACACCGCCCAGGGTCAGATTGACAGCCTAAATCGCCCCTGTTAAATTAAATTGGTTGCCGATTAGCAGTCGACCTATTTGACTGCCAATCGGTCCGTTAGCCCAGGAGATAATTTTGCCACGATACGATTACCGGTGCGTCGATTGCGATCACGGTTTCGAATTGGTCCAAAGTTTTAGCGAGGCTGGCACCGGCACCTGTCCCGAATGCTCAGGCGCAGGCCGCCGCGTTTTCCACGCGGTGCCGGTGATTTACAAGGGCTCTGGTTTCTACACCACCGACTACGGCCGTGCCAAATCACCAGGCGAAAACAAATATACAGAAAACGGCAGTTCGAAGAACGGCGGTAACGATGCGGCTAAGTCTTCCTCGGACAGTAAGACCGGCGCAGAAACGGATTCCAGTTCCAGCACTTCAGACAGTTCGGCAAGCAAGTCTGAAACAACAACGACAGCGTCCGGCAGCGGTTCCAGCGACAAATAGACTCACCCCGCCAGATCCCGCCAATCCGGCGTTACTAAGTCCAATGCGGGCGTTAATTCAGAGAGTCACTGAGGCAGCCGTAGAGATCGAGGGCGCAAGGGTCGGAGCAATCGGTCCGGGCCTGATGGTGTTTTTGGGGGTGGAGAAGGAAGACGATGAGGCAGACGCTCAGTACCTGGTGGAAAAATTAACCAACATACGTGTCTTCGCCGACGAAGAGAATCAGTTTAACCGCTCCGCCCTTGACGTAGAGGCGGAGTTTTTAGTTGTAAGCCAGTTTACTCTGTATGCCGCCACCCGCAAAGGCCGCCGACCCGATTTCAATCGTGCAGCGCCGCCCCGGCACGCGGAACAGCTATATGACTACACGGTCCGTCTGCTACAGGAAAAAGGCATAAGTGTGGCGACCGGCCGGTTCCAGAAACATATGCAGGTGCGGTTACAAAACGACGGCCCCGTGACAATACTCTTGGATAGCTCCGACCGCAATCAGCCCAGGCGGAACTGACTTCTAACGGTACCACCCCACGCCGCAATAGTACCCACGTAAATAGGCGATCTGACCTCCATGGGCGACAGAGTCCCACACCATCTGCCCCATCCAGGACGCAATGGAACGATTCTCATCCCGCGGCGGCAATACTATCTCTCGAGAAAGCTCACCTTCGCTAACATTCGCCAAATAGTCCCTGGTGTGGGTCTTCACAGTCCCGTAGTACGCCAACTGGCACTCCCGGGATGGAGGTATCCAGGCGGCCACTTGGGCGGGGCTCCAACCCACGCCCCGATCCTCGGCGTCCGCCGGCATGCCGTATTTTTCGTGCCAGCCGTCCTTCATCCACAGCTGGGTTAGATCCCTTAGTCGGGTATGAATAAAGGTGTCGGTGACTCTGCTCAGATGCCAAAGCGTCCAGGCTACCGAATTGGAGTGATCGTTGGGCCGAGCGGACATGGTCGCCTCATCCATGTCCGCCAGTGCCAAATCAACCATCTCCCAGTTACGCTCCAACGCCAAACTTACCGGTTCCACTGTAGAAACCATGCGCTCTCCCTTCCGGCTTATTCGAACTCCAAGTCTAGGCTGATGTCTAGCGCGGTGACCGAGTGGGTCAACCCGCCGATGGAGATCAGATCCACGCCGGTTTCCGCCACTGCCCGAACAGTGTCGTAGGTAATGCCGCCGGAAGCTTCCACCACCGCACGGTCACCGATGACCGCCATAGCCTGAGTCATGAGTTCGACCGACATGTTGTCCAGCATGATAATGTGGGCACCGGCGTCCAGCGCTTGTTGGACCTGGTCCAGAGTCTCCACCTCCACTTCCACTTTTATGGTATGCGACGCCCGGTGCAGTGCCGTCTGCACCACCTGTTTCAACCCCATCTCACGGGAACGGTTGGCCTGAATGTGATTGTCCTTGATGAGAATGCCGTCTGCCAGGTTCAACCGGTGGTTGTGCCCGCCACCCATGCGCACCGCGTATTTGTCCAGGTAGCGGTGACCCGGCACCGTCTTGCGTGTGTCTACGATCCGGGCTTTTAGGCCCTCAACGGCCTTCACGTACCTGTTGGTGTCACTAGCGATGCCGCTCATACGCTGTAGGAAGTTGAGAGCAATCCGCTCGGCCCGCAGAATGCCGGCAGCGGAGCCGAATACCCGGGCGATTTCATCACCAGGAGTGAGAGCGGCGCCATCCGCTAAAAGGGCCTCCACTTCAAGGGCGGGATCCACGCGGCAGAACACCTCCATGGCAAGGTCCGCACCGGCCAGAACGCCGTTGGACTTGGCCCTCAGGTAGCCGGTTCCTTGAATATCCGGTGGCACGACCGCCTGGGTGGTAGGGTCGTTGAAGGTTTGGTCCTCCGTGAAGGCGGCCTCGATTAGATTGTAGAC
>CAZYBD010000207.1:0-9185 GCA_964645515.1 uncultured Dehalococcoidia bacterium
CAACCACAGGCACATCCCTCCTCCAGATCCTAGCAGTACCACCGAGGCCAGGGTGGAAAGCAGTTTCACATCGAAAGCTTGCGATACCTCTTCCAACGCCACCGCCACACCCCCGACCAGAACGATGACTCCGTAAAGAAACCGGATTCGAGGCGCCTCAACAAACCTGGTGGCGCCGTTGCCGAGCTGGGCTCCGATTGATGCCGCCACAAGCATCAAAACCGCCATCAATGGGTCGACACGGTCAGAGAGGACGTAAATGAAGGTCCCGGCCGAACCCGTAACAACCACCTGAAATAGAGCGGTGCCGACGGCCACCAGAGTGGGGACTCCTAGACCGTAGATGAGCACAGGTGCAAGGATGAAAGCGCGTCCCGCCCCCAACACGCCTGCGAAGAAACCAACCACCAGTCCGATGGAAACGGGCACGAACACCGACATTTGCCGGATTCCAGAGGCTGGAAACGATGTCAGAGTGCTGATCCGGCCTAAAAAGGGTACCGAGATGTGTCGGGGACGAATCTCCCAGGTCTGTAGCTGGTGGGCCAGCGCTTCAGTTGTGGTACTCTCCGCGGCGGTGATAGCGCCTTTGTGGTAGCTTCGCCAGTAGTCCCAGAGGATAAAAAACCCGAGAACGGCCAGCAATACGACGTACAGGTAGCGGATCAGGGGGCCGGACAGGTCGGCGGCTTCCAGTTGCTGGTTTACTCGCTCTGCGGCGTACAGAGCCGGTACCGCCCCCAAGATCATACCCCCCAAACCTGAAATCCACGTTCCCCAGCCGCAGGTGTTTGAGTGTGTTAATGAGCGAGGAGTCCATTACCAAGGCCAGACCGGTGCCCACCGCGAACAACGGCGGGACTCCGAACACCAGTAAGCCTCCGGTTATGAGGAACCCGCCACCCACGCCGAAGAAGCCTCTCAGTGCTCCCCCTATCATGCCCAGGAGAACCAGTAGCGCCGGATGTATGACGACGTCGGCGTTAGGGAAGAACATCTTTTCGGTCTAAGGGACTCCGATGAGTCAAGAAAACAATTAGAGAGCGAAAGTGAAAGAGGGTTGACCAGAACAGGCTCAAACTCAAAGCCGCGACTGTGATGCCGCCCAGAATAAAGACAGCCCATAGGAAGGGCTGATCGGAACTGAAAATTGTAAGGAATTCGTTCATTGTGCTCTTGCCGAGGCCTCTCCCGTCTCGGAGTTGGAGGTCAGGGTGGAGGCGCTGTCCGTCCTGGGATAAGACTCATGCTGGGCTATACCCCATCCTAACCTTTCCCCAAGAGGGGAAGGTATTTTCTCTTTCGGCCTTGCTAGCCTCCGCTCTTTAGGGCGAAGGGACCCTTCTTTTCTTTACGGAGGAGGTTCTGGTTAAAGGCAAGCATATCACCATGGGCCGTTAATGGACGGGTATACTGGTTAACCAATGGCGCAGAGTAGTTTCTCTTTCAGACTGGAACATAGCGACGGGACGGCCCGTGCCGGCGAGTTGCAGACCCCGCATGGCAGTGCCGCGACGCCTCTGTTTATGCCGGTGGCGACTCAGGCTACGGTGAAGGGACTGACCCCGGAGGAGGTGTCCCAGGTTGGCGGACAGGTGGTGCTGAGCAACGCGTACCATCTCTATCTGCGACCAGGTGTGGCTACGGTGGAAACTTTGGGTGGCCTGCAACGATTTATGGGATGGCGGGGCCCGACGCTGACAGACAGCGGCGGCTTCCAGGCTTTCAGCATGGGCTCTCTGCGTAAAGTTGACGACGTCGGCATTCGTTTTCGCTCCCATTTGGACGGGAGTGAACACTGTTTCACGCCCCAGTTGGCCACCTCCAACCAAGTGCGTCTGGGCGCCGACATCGCGATGTGTTTCGACCAGTGCATCGCCTATGGGGCCAGTGAGCGCGACGTTCGCCGGGCCATGGAACGCACTCACCGTTGGGCCCACGAATGTTACAGGATCCATCAGGAGTCGGATGCCTCGGGGCAGGCGCTCTTTGGCATCGTGCAGGGTGGTACTTTCGAAAAACTGAGAGAAGAGTCGTTACAGGCGATCACTGCCATCCCATTCCACGGTTACGCAGTGGGCGGGCTGGCGGTGGGAGAGGAGAAGGCGCAGTTGTACGAATTTACCCACCAGGTCGCCGAAGGGCTTCCCGAGGGGAAGCCCCGTTACTTGATGGGTGTAGGTTCCCCAGAGGACTTGGTAGAGGGAGTGATCCGGGGCATCGACATGTTCGACTGCGCGTTACCCACGAGGGTGGCCCGCAATGGGAGTCTTTTCACTCCTACAGGCCGGGTGGACATCAAGAAGCAACAGTTCGCCAACGAGGCCGGACCATTGGACGAAGAGTGCGATTGTTACACCTGTTTGAATTATTCAGCTGCGTACCTTCGCCATCTCTTCCGGGCCAAAGAGCTTTTGGGATTGCGTCTGGCTTCGGTGCATAACCTGAGGTTCGTGCTACGACTCATGGAGCGAATACGCCGGGCGGTTTTGGAAGACCGTGTTGAAGCATTCCGGACTGAGTTCTTGTCCCGGTATCGACCGACGGACGAAGCCGCCCGGCAGAAGCAAAAGCTGCGGTGGCTCAAAGAGCGGGGAGTCTAAGTCGCCAAAAAGAGAGCGCTGGGTCCAGCGCTCTCTTTTTGGCGACTTAGTTCTTGGGGCTCGGTCGTAGGGCTGACTGGTACCTGCACGAAGCGTCTTGGGGATTAGCGGCCGCCAGCCACTGCCGGCACGATACTAACCTCGTCACCTTCGCTGGTGGTCGTCTCCAGGCCCTCCATGAAGCGTACGTCTTCCCCGTTCAGGTAAATGTTCACAAAGTAACGCAGATCGCCGTTCTCGTCGATCAGGCGCTCTTTGAGTCCGGGGTATTCGCTGTTCAATTTTTCCACCAGTTCGCCCAGGTTGCTGGACTGCATCTCAACCTTGGCCTGACCGTTGGTCATCTTTCTCAGTGGGGTGGGGATCCGGACCACGACGCTCATTTGGTAAAATCCTCCTGTTGTTACCCGTCGATTACATCACCGCTGACTGGGTCCACCCGCACACTTGTGGAATTGACCCAGGCCAGACCTCTTTTTATTTCCTCTTCTTCGCCGTCCAATTCCAGCAGCACCCACCCAGTATCGTCACCGACATCGGCGCGGCGGATGTTGGTAGCGATCTGAAAGTCCCGGCCTAGCTGGTATATTACCGGCTCTTTAATCATCTCTGCGCTGAAGCTGAATTTTACCCGCTGTTTGCCCATTCCCTGACATCTCCCGCCCCGGCTACGGTTCTCCGTCAAAGGCTCCTTCGAAGGACCCCATTGTGGGTTTGACCGATAGGGGGTTCACCATTTCCTCAACCGCCTCTTGGGTCTTGAGTCCGTTGCCGGTGATGTACACCACCGTCAACTCATCGGGTTTGATAGCCTGGGTCTTGGCCAGGTGTTTCAGGCCCGACATCGTCACACCTCCGGCGGTCTCCGTGAATATGCCTTCCGTCTCCGCCAGCAGTTTAATGCCGTCCACGATATCTTCCTCTGGCACCGCGTAAGCGCTACCGCCGGAATTGTTGATTACCCGCAATGAGTAGATGCCGTCGGCGGGATTGCCAATTGCCAACGATTTGGCCAGGCTGTCGGGGCGGACCGGAGAGACGTGGGTTTGGTTGTTGTCCCAGGCGGTTACAATGGGAGAGCAGCCCGCCGCCTGAGTCATGTGCATCCTGGTGGTTACAGCAGGGTGGTGAACTGTGTTTTGGTCTATCCCGAACGACGAGGCTTCTACGTCCTCTAGGAGCCCCAGACAGGCCATTTCGTTAAAGCCCTTCCAGATCTTGGTAAACATGGCGCCGGAAGCCGATGGCACAACCACATGGTCGGGGAGCCTCCAGCCCAGTTGCTCCGCAACTTCGTAGCCCAGCGTCTTGCTGCCCTCGGCATAGTAGGGGCGCATGTTGATGTTAACGAAGGCCCAGGGATAGTTGTCGGCGATCTCGCTGCAAAGGCGGTTCACTTGGTCGTAGGTGCCGTCCACCGAAACCAATGTTGGAGAGTAGACCGCCGCGCCAATGATCTTGCCGCGCTCAAGGTCGGAAGGTATGAATACCACGGCGCGTATGCCAGCCCGGGCTGCGTGGGCCGCCACGCTGCAGGCCAGGTTTCCTGTTGAGGCGCAGGCCAAGGTGTTGAAGCCGAACTCGACCGCTTTGGTCGCGGCAACCGAGACTACACGGTCTTTGAACGAAAATGATGGGTATACGCTGTCGTTTTTGATGTAAAGGTTGTTTAGGCCGAGCTCCTTGCCCAGGTTCCTGGCCTTGATGAGAGGCGTGTATCCGGCCATGATATCCACCGGGTCGTCGGTCTCGGCCGGGAGCAAGTCGGCGTAACGCCAGATGCTCAGAGGGCCCTGGCTGATGCGGTCCCGGCTAATCACCTCTGAGATGGTAGCGTAGTCGTAGACTACCTCCAACGGGCCGAAGCAAAAGTCGCAAACGTTTAACGGATCGGCACTCGACTCCCTACCGCATTCACGGCATTTCAGACCACTTACAAATGCCACCGGAGTTGGTCCCTCCCAAAAATCTAGGCCGGGCAATAAGCTGAGCCAAAATGCTATCAGGGAAACGTGAGGAGAGCGAATAAAAAGGCCTGACACAGGCGCCTCAGGCTGCGGCTGATGGTAACAAACGCCCTATGGGTTGTCAAGCTGGCCCACGCCTGATGCTATAGCGGCCCATCCTAGGGCGAGGCTGCGGCCAGTGTTATAATCTGAGCGCAATTTTGTCTAATGTACGCTGACTGGCCAAGTCTTGCCGATTATCCATCTTGGATCATCAGAGGTAGACTTTCCATATGGGATCCTCCTCAAGGTGATCAACAGGGCCAGCCCCAAACTCCGACTGAGAGAGATCATTGGTACGTGCCAGGCAAATAATTAGGCTCCTCCAAGAGTACTCCATCCCCCTAATAGTTGGAGTCATTGCCGGGCTGGCAATGGCCAATATCGACTCTCATTCATATCATGAATTGGTCGATTACCATGTGTTCGGCGACGACATCGAGATTTTTGGCCGGGCGGTTACGGCCCACTTTCTAATCAACGAAATTTTCATGGTGTTCTTCTTTGGCATAGCCGCCAAGGAGATTACAGAGTCGGTGCTCCCCGGAGGGTCGCTGAACCCGCCCAGTAGGGCCATCAATCCGTTGATGGGAACTCTGGGCGGCATTGTTGGACCTGTGGGGCTCTTTTTTATCCTAACGGCGATGTTCTACGGTGGCGGCGACTTTTCGACCGTAGCCAACGGCTGGGGTATACCGACGGCCACGGATATAGCATTGGCGTGGTTGGTTGCGCGGCTAATCTTTGGCACCGGCCACCCTGCCGTGAACTTCCTTCTGCTCCTGGCGGTGGCCGACGACGCCATCGGTCTTGGCATAATTGCTATTTTCTACCCGAACCCGGATCACCCCGTCGAACCCATGTGGGTGCTGTTGACGGTTGGCGGGATAGCCACCGCTTATCTGATGCGCCGGCTTGGCGTGCAGCCTTGGCCGGTGTACGTGTTGATCGCTGGCGGCATGAGTTGGGTTGGGCTGCTGCAGTCGGGTGTAGAACCAGCCTTGGCGTTGGTGGTGATCGTGCCTTTCCTGCCGGTCCACAAGCCCCAGATGAGGCATGTCCGAGAGGAGGTCCACCCTGTGGGGCAGGGCGTTTCAGCCGGTAGTTCCATCGCTGGCAACCCGAGCCCGTCCGAGGCGGAGTTGACGCGCCCTGGCACCGTGGACCCTCATTCCCATGGCGGTGGAGCGCTGCACAAATTTGAACATCAATTAAAACTGCCGGTCGACGTCGGCCTATTTTTCTTTGCCTTCGCCAACGCCGGTGTGGAATTCGGAAGTATCAACCAAGTCACCTTGATCGTGCTGCTTTCGCTGATCGTGGGCAAGACGGTGGGAATATCAGCTTTTTCTTGGATCGGAGAGAGGTTCGGGTTTCCTTTGCCTTCGGGAATGCAAGTCCGGCACTTGGTGGTTGCCAGCATTATCGCCGGACTGGGGCTCACTGTGGCCCTCTTTGTGGCCAACAAGGCATACGACGGGCCTCCCTTTCAGGACCCGGCCAAGATGGGAGCCTTGCTCAGCGTCGGAGCGGCCGTCAGTGCGTTCGTCGTAGCCCGATTGCTGAAGATCAAACGCACCGACGAGTATGCTTAGATCTGCCCTGGGGCTGTAGAGTACCATCAGTTGTTAGAATTGACTTGGAGGGTCGAAATATGATCGGCGTACTCACCCACCACTGGGCTAAGGAAGACAAAATCGAGGAAGCCAAGAGGTTGTTGGACGGCAACGGTGTGCTCCAGAGCAAGGCTCCGGGGTTTGGCAGCCGTCAGACATTGATTTCCCTGGGCGATCCCGCCAAGATCACGACCTTGGTCGCCTGGGACAGCAACGAGATCTACGATGCCTGGCGCGCTAGTCCCGAACGGGAGACCGCCATGGCTGGCGCCAGCGAGTTGTGGGCCAAACCGCCGGAGTCGGAGCGCTTCCAGCTCGTAGATTAATTCCGTCTGATTATCGAACTCCAAGAACCCTGCCCCGAATCTGTTGAAGAACTCGAAGCCTGACTTTTAAGGGAGATCCAGATTGGCCAAGCGCAGTTTCTGGGCCTGGGGCCTGGAATCGGAAGAACCTACCCCGGCGCAAATGAGGGAAGCCGCCGCACAAGTTTCCCGGCGGTACGGTCGGAACGTTGATCTGCAGCCGTCGCCCAGAGCGGCGGATTTGAGCCTTCGTAAGCCCCGTATCTCCGCTCCTGCCGCACTGGCGTCGATTTGCTCCACCGATGACCATGACCGAGCGGTCCACACTTACGGCCGGAGCTTCCGAGACCGGGTACGGGCGTTCAGCTTGGACTTCCCCAATCCTCCGGACATCGTGGCACACCCGACCACCGAGGATGAGGTGGTCGCCGTGCTGGACTGGTGCTCGTCCTCGGGGCATGCAACTATCCCCTACGGAGGCGGAAGTTCCACAGTTGCCGGATTCGAACCTCCGGAAGATTACGATGGCATCGTTACCATCGACGTTTCAGCACTGGACCGTGTAATGGAGGTGGACGATATCTCTAGGGCGGCGCGAATTCAGGCGGGCGCCTACGGTCCTGGTCTTGAAGAGCAGCTACGGCCCAAGGGCTTCACGCTACGGCACTATCCGCAAAGCTTCGAATTTTCGTCGTTGGGCGGGTGGATTGCCACCCGCTCCGGAGGACACTATGCCACCAACCATACCCACATTGACGACTTTGTGGAATCGGTGCGCATGGTTACACCCGCCGGGATTTGGGAGTCGCGGCGCCTACCCGGTAGCGGTGCCGGCCCCAGTCCAGACCGCTTGGTAATCGGAAGCGAGGGCATCTTGGGCATAATTACTGAGGCATGGATGCGCATCCAGGGCCGTCCCCAATACCGGGCCTCGGCCGGCGTCGTCTACCCCAGTTTTGCCGCCGGTGCAGAGGCGGCACGCTGTATCGTCCAGGCCAAACTGTGGCCCGCCAACTGCCGTTTGTTGGATCTTGGCGAGGCTGCCAGTGCCGCTGGGATGGACGGAAGCCAGTCCCTGCTTGTACTGGGGTTCGAATCGGACCAGCTGCCTCAAGGCGATAATATTCGGGCGGCGGTCCAGATCGCCAGGAACGTTGGCGGGAGCGTTGACGAAGAAGACATCAAAATCTCCTCCCCGGACGACAGTTCCGACGACACTGGTCGGCAGGGAGCGGTCGGTGCCTGGCGGAATGCTTTTCTGGGTGCCCCGTACCAAAAGAACATCACCTCGGGTTTGGGACTGGTCGCCGAGACTATGGAGACTTCCATCACCTGGGAGCGCTGGCCGGCCATGGATGAAATGGTACGTGGAGCTATTCAGGACGCTCTGGATCGGGTCTGCGGGGGAGGTACAGTCACCTGCCGGTTCACTCACGTCTATCCCGATGGTCCCGCCCCTTATTACACCTGGGAAGGCCTGGGACGCCGGGGCGCCGAATTGGAGATGTATGCGGAGATCAAACAGGCGGGCTCCGAAGCTATCATGGCATCTGGGGGCACCATCACCCACCACCACGCGGTAGGGCGGCTCCATCGGCCCTGGTATGACCAACAACGCCCTGAACTCTTCGCAGATGTACTACGGGCTGCCAAGCGGGCGGTAGATCCCAATGGTGTCCTTAACCCGGGACTGCTAGTAGACCTATAGCGATCGCAAGTGGAGGTCCATCGACAAGCTTAGGACGAACGGGAAGATTTATCCTGTATTCGGTTCCTGGCAAGCCTGTTGAACCGCCACCTTGGGCTCGGTCCACTGGCTTAGCTTGAACGCGGGTCAGACCAAGTACCTCAGAGTTGGTGACCGCTACCATATGGAGGCTGCCACGGATACCGATCGACTGGACCAGGTGCCATTGAACGGGCGGCTATCCGGCTTTGAGCAACTGGGCAGAGTAGATGAAACGCCGGACGGGTTTGTGATATCTGCCACCGAGCTGGGCTACTATGCCAGTTGGCGTTTTTGTCCCCGGTGTGCCTGGATCCGCTTGCACGTGCGCGACCTGCCGTTCCAGAGCTTTCCTGGCATATTCAGCAGCATCGACCGTTACAATAAGCTGATCGTACACAACCACTTTGACCGGGAGCGGCGCCCCCCGGTCTGGTTAGCAGCTCTGGGAGAAACAGGGGAGTACGTAAACCCGCCCCATTGGTCGGCCTTCCGGGCGACGGACCCTGATTCCGGTGTCACACTGCGGGGGGAGGCCGATGGCATCTTCAAGCTTAGGGACGGCTCCTATGCCATTGTAGACTACAAGACAGGCCGTTACACTGGCGCCCAGGAAGGAATGTTCCGGGCCTACCGGGTCCAGCTAAACGTCTACGCCTACATTGCAGAGCGGTTGGGTTTGTCCCCGGTCTCCAGACTGGCACTGGTTTACATGGAGCCATCTACAGATGAAGAGACCGCTCTCGAGCCTAGCCTGGTGGACGACCAGGGGTTCGTGATGGGATTCCGCGCCAAGATCGTTAACATTGAGTTGCGTATGGAGCGTCTGTTGCCATCACTGATACGAAAAGCCAAGCGTATTTACGATATGCAGAAGCCGCCCAATCCCCGCAGCAATTGTCGCGATTGCCAGGCGTTGGATGGGCTAA
>CAZYBD010000208.1:0-20211 GCA_964645515.1 uncultured Dehalococcoidia bacterium
TTAATTATGTCCACGGACTCTTCCAAACGGCCGACACGTTCGTTGCGCCGTATGCCGAAGGCAGCATATTCCTCGTCTCGGTAACCTAGCCCCACGCCAAATACGAACCGTCCGCCCGTAATACAATCCAGGGTTGCTATACTCTCGGCCAGTTCTACCGGGTTGTGCAACGGAACCAGGATAACTGTAGCGGCCACTTGCATGTCCCCGGCTTCTGCCGCGAGACGGGCCAGCAGAGGGAACAAAGAACTCATCTGGAATGGCTCCGCCATGAAGTGCTGGCCGGCGGCGATCAAGCCAAATCCTGCCTCGCGGGCCACCCGAACCTGCTCAACGCTTTCCTGAATTTTCTTGGCCATAGACTCGCCGTATACGTACTGACTGTTTACAAATAACCCTAACTTCACGTTCTTGCTCCTCGTCTTACAGGCAACTGACCGCCCACCTCGACGATGATTTCCCCCCAAGACTGCATTCTATACCAGAATCCAGGACCACCATTCCCAATTTCCCCTTGCTCTGTCCCCCGTCAGAGAGTAAAATCCCGCCTCGGTCAATATGGACGAAAAGAAAAACAAAGGAAGTTGCCGCATGAAAATTGCACGATTCCGCCACGACAACAGAACGGCCTATGGGGTGGTCCAAGGGGAGGAGGTGGTGGAAATTCGCGGAAGCATCTACAGCCGGTTTCGAATGACAAACACCAAACATCGGCTGGTGGATGTGAGGTTGTTGCCTCCCACCGACCCCCGCGAGATGTGGTGCCCCGGATTAAACTTTGCGAATCACTTGGAGTACGCAGCGAGTGTCCTCGGCGAAAAAGATGCCAAGATTCCCGAGCACCCCGAACCGTGGATCAAGGCCAGGGGCTCTCTGACCGGGACCCACGAAAGCATTATTTTGCCGTACGACGCCAGTGGGGAAATACACTACGAAGGAGAAGCAGTAGCGGTGATCGGCAAGACTTGCCGCCGCGTCACGCCTCAAGAAGCCAGCAAATACATACTGGGCTACACTTGCGGCAATGATGTCAGCGAGCGTTCATGGCAGAAGGACGATTGGACCTTTTGGAGGGCCAAAGGAAGCGACACTTTCGCTCCGGTCGGGCCTTGGATCGAAACCGATGTCGAACCTCAAAAGTTGGAGATGATTGTCAGGGTGAATGGCGAGGAGATGCAGCGGGGACGCACAGAAGAGATGCTGTTTACCTTCGCCGAGATAGTCAGCTATATCAGCAAACAAGTCACGCTGAGGCCAGGAGACCTGGTCTTTTCCGGTTCTACCGGAACCACCATCGCACTCAACGACGGCGATATGGTTGAAGTTGAGATACCGGCCATAGGAGTCTTGACCAACCCGGTGAAGGCGGAGGTCAACTTTAAGGAAAACTAAACGCGGTTCTACAGGCTCTCCACCAGCATTTCTACAGGCCGCGCTGAACTGGTATGACTAATACAGTGAGAGACGTACAATCGCAGATTCGTCAGACTAGAGTTTGTCTAAGGCTCTTTTCCTAGAGGCTGACCACAGCCCTGACAGTGGCGACGTTCTGACCGCTCTCTTTTTCGATGACCACACGGCATTCCACCAGACGGAGTCCGCCATCCTCCCGCTTGGCGACCACCTCGCCGAAAACGCTGATAGTGTCGTCGGCGTTGATGGGTTCCAATGGGTCTACTTCTAAGGCGCTGCCCTCCGCGGTGATGCTGCCGACTGGAAAGGCCTTTCCAAGCAACTCGGTGACGTACCCGGCTAGCGCTCCCTCTGGTACAGCCACGGCCTGGTCTTCCGGAATCAGGTCATCCGTCTCCGGCTGGTAGCACTGATCGGCCGGTCCGTATTTGGCGACCAGGCGCCGAATGCTATCAACGGTTTCCCATTTGACCATGATGGGCAGTTGATCGCCCACGGCCAACGTTTGGAAGTCGACTGTCCTCGCCCACAATCTAGGCATAACTGATACCCCCGCTGATAAATCCCAGCCCCAATCCGGCTATTCCAGGCTATCACCGCGCCCTCGCCCCGGCAACACCGATGGGTAAGTAAGACGAGACATGGATAGCGCTGCTTAGGGCGGAGGAAATCTCTGGAATTTTCCACCCTGCTTAGGTTAACCTAGGGGTAGTTTAGCGAGTCCCTGCAAGGCTAAGGATCAGGGCTTTTCCCGCCGGGATTCCACCGGCGTCCATGGTTGCCCCGTCTATTATGGAGGAATGTTTCGATGGCAGAACAGGAACAGCCGTTCCGGAGGGGAATGGTGATCATGGCCCACCCGGATGACGCGGAGTGGACCTGTGCCGCAACAGTGGCCAAATGGTGCTCCGACGGCTGGGAAGTCGTATACGTCCTCTGTACTGACGGTAGCAAAGGCAGCGACGACCCCAACATGACCAGCGAACAGTTGGTGAAAATACGTGAGGAGGAGCAACTAGAAGCGGGCCGGGTGTTGGGATTGAAAGATGTGGTGTTTCTCCGCTACCCAGACTCCCACCTAGAACCGACAATGGACCTGCGCAAGGATCTAGCCCGCGAAATCCGGCGCCACCGCCCAGATGTGGTTATCACCGAGAACCCCGTAAGAGGTATCAACGACCACGTTTATGCAGGGCACCCCGACCACTTGGCAGCCGGAGAAGCGACATTATCTGCCGTCTTTCCAACAGCTCGGGACAGGTTGACCTTCCCAGATCTTTTGGACGAAGGGTTCGAGCCTCACAAAGTCAAAGAGGTTTGGATCCCTGGCGGCGAAGAAGGCTCAGACCTGTTCATTGACGTCGCCGAGCACATGACGACAGCGGTTAAGGCGCTGAAAGCCCACCGTTCACAGGTAAGCGAAGAGGTCGCCAACAAGTATTTCTCTCAAGGTCGGGCCGATACCGGAAAGAGAGCCGGTCTTGAATACGCAGAAGCCTTCAGATGCATCAAAATGCGGTAGGTGTCTCCAGTGTAGTAATAGAGGCGCTAATCGCCTCAGATTCTTGTTGGGAATGATGAGCTAGGAAAGAAAAAGTTGCCCACCTCTCTAGGAGGTGGGCAACTTCATTTACACGAGTACCCCCTTCGGTCAGATCGGCTTGTGGGCCACTACTCTAAAGCTGGCGGTATTGGTGTGACTCCGAAGTTCATCGTCCTTCCTGAATTGAAAGTCCTCACTGTCGATTTGGATATCCACGAACCCCACCCTGTGCAGGCGGTCCAAATACAAGTCTTTGTGCTCCGCACCGGCAGTGCAGTCCACCCAGGACTCCGGGCCAGTAACCGACGGGCCCTCTGCGGAAAGAGCCAGCACATCGGATAGGTGAACCCGACCGCCTGGAGCCAACACACGGAAGCTTTCGTTGAAGACCGCATCTTTGTCCGGCGACAGGTTGACCACACAGTTGGAAATAATCACGTCGTAGCTACCGTCCGGCAGTGGCATGCTCTCCATCTCTCCTTGGACGAACTCGACGTTGGTTAGGCCCACGTCGGCCAGGTTCTTACGAGCCAAGGCCAACATGTCCGGGGTCATATCCAGACCAGTTACAAAACCAGTCTCGCCCACCTGTCGCGCGGCCAAGAAGCAATCTATGCCGCCACCAGAACCCAAATCTAGCACCCGCTCGCCTTGCCGCAGCCCGGCTAGGGCGGTGGGGTTGCCGCAACCTGCCGACACCGCCACCGTCTCTGCGGGCAGTCCGGCCAGTTCGCCTTCGTTGTACATACGGATCGCATGATCCAAGTCCACTGGGCCGCAACAGTCGCCGTCGGACTCACAGTCGGACCCAGAGTCACCGCTCTCTTCCGTGGCGGCCACCGGTACCGGAGAAAGTGAGATCACACTCTTGGCCCGAGTGCCATAGCGCTCCTTCACCAGTTCTTTTATTTCTTCCGAATCAGTGAACATCACTCTACCCTCCGTTGTCCTTAGCCCTGATCAAAATCATTTATTCTTATGCTATAGCTATGGGACCGCGGACCGCTTGATCGACACAATTTTGAACCCTCAGCAGCATCTGGAGCCCTGTCTGTGCGGCAGCCCCAAAGGGTCCACGCTGTCGAGTTCAACCAGCAGATCTCTCGGTCCCTGCCATTATGTACCTTCATATGGCACTCAAGGTAGTTCCCGCCTTAGAGTTCGTTCATCGCATAATACACCATAGTCCCGGGTCCCTTGAAAAGACTTTTTATGGTCTGGCTGATCTTATAACGCGGAGTAGCAATGATGCTAACAGTACATCACCATTCCCTGGTAACCCTCTCTAGGGGAAGGAAATCGAGGCTACTAATGCTAGAATGTCCCCTCTCCCAGAAAGCTAGACCACCCGTTTACATTGGCGGACTCTCGCCAGAAGTGAACCAGTATTCCCAAAGATTAGTCTTCAGGAAAGCCATAGATGAAAATCGCCAACTTTCAGACTCGTATCTTGCGCACACCTGCTATCGACCCGCTGGCCGACAGTCTGCCACACACTGGCGCCCAGCGCTCGTTTGTCACCTTGGAGATGAGCACGGATGACGGGATCGACGGGATCGGCCTTACGTTTATCCCGGCTATTAACGCCAGTCCAATGACACCTTCCCTTCGAATGGCGGTAGACGCGCTAGCCGAGCTTACGGTCGGCGAAGACCCTCTGGAGATCGACCGTATCATGGAGGGATTGAAGGCAACTTCCAGCGGATCAGGCCCCGGTGGAATCTTGACTCTAGCGTTGGCCACGTTGGATATCGCCTTGTGGGATATCAAGGGAAAGGCTCTAGGCCAACCAGTATCGACTCTGTTGGGAGGCTATCGCAAACGCATCCCCACCTATGCCAGCGGCTCTTTAATGCGACCGGTCAACGCTGAACGCATGTCCGAAATCGGGCCGATGCTGGTAGAGAAAGGTTTTCGGCAAATGAAAACCCAATTGGGAGCTGAGCCCACTGCGGCCAAGGAAGTGGAGCGCATACGGGTGCTGCGACAGGCGGTGGGCGACGACATCGACCTCATGTGCGACATCAACGGGATGTGGAGCGTTAACCAGGCAATCAACATCGGACTCCGGATGGAGGACTATCACCTGTTCTGGCTGGAAGATGTGGTCGCCCACGACGATTACCAGGGAATGGCCAAGGTAGCGGACGCCTTGTACACGCCGCTGGCCGCCGGGGAGTACGTCTACGGCATCAACCCATTCCGGCAAATGATAGAAGCAGGTTCGGTGGACATCGTGATGATAGATCTCATGCGAGCGGGCGGCATAACGCCCTGGCTAAAGATAGCGGCAATGGCAGAAGCGTTCAACATGCCCGTCGTCAGCCATTTGGTCCCAGAGATCCACGTCCACCTGATGACCGCCATACCCAACGGGCTGACCGTGGAATACATGCCGTGGACCCTGGAATTATTCGAGGAGACGCCTAGATTTGCCGACGGACACCTGGAGGTACCGGACAAACCAGGCTTAGGTCTGGCGTTTAACCAGGAAGCGTTCGCACGGTACCAAGTGGCCTAATTACCAATATGGTGATGCAGATAATGATTTTTCCGTTACGCACCCCCCTCAACCATTAATAAGGGACGCTGGATTCGCGATTGAAAGTGTTCTACGAGCGAATCTGGCTGATACACGAGAAACTCAGCATCCCGGTGAATGGCACGTTGGTCAGCGCAGACCGGCCAAAACTCATATAAGCACGCAGTGTCGATAGCGCTGGAGGGGTCGTTCCCAAAGAGGGCGAATTTCGCCTCGCCAGAGCGTCGTGCGTGGGAGAGCAGCCCACCCGCCAAATAGCCAAGATCGAGGTGCGGGTGATCGAAACAAGTACCAACTCCGTTAGACGTCGCCAGATAGCGGTTTATCCGAACGGCTAACCCTGCTTTCGCATCATCACATGGGCAATGTCGGCCTCCAAGAAAACATCTCCCTTTTGCTGATAGCCGTGGGCCACGTAGAACGATTTCACGTAATCCTGAGAGTGGAGGACCCACTGTGTTACACCCTGGGAGCGGGCCTCTTCTTCGAGGAAGCCCAGCAGCCGCCCGCCGATACCCCTCCGACGCCATTCTAGGTCCACCGCCATGCGGCCGATGCGGGCGTGATCGTCTCGGCAGAGGACTCGTCCTGTTCCTATGACAGCGCCGCCATGTATGGCGATGGCGTGAGTAGCCAACGCGTCATCCTCATCCAGCTCTTCTTCCGCCGGTATGGCTTGCTCGCCGACGAAGACCCGGAAACGGACCCCTATGGCCGCTTCCAACTCCTGTTCGGTCTCCACTACTTTGAGGGTTATTTCGTCCATGTGGGTGCTCTTCCACTCTCCTTAGTCCCGGCGGAGGTCGAAGTCCAGGCTACCAACACGTCTCGGGGATTACACCACTGTCACTCTGACCTTTCAAATCCGTCGGACCGACAAAGTCATAGCCGTTCGGTCGAAAGCCGGAAGCCACTCTTTTTCGATCGTGGTGCAATGTAACCCTCTCCCAGAGATAGGAGGGTTTGGTGTTGAGACCCGCGGGTAATGTCGGCTAGAAGACAATGACGCCCCGACCGATTTCCCCTTGGTCCATATCGTCGTAGGCCTTATTAATTTGGTCCAGGGAGTAGTGGCGCACTATGAGATCATCCAAGTTCAAACGGCCCATGCGATAGAGCTCAGCGAACTTAGGCATATCGACTTTGGCGTGGGTGGAGCCGTAGTAGGTGCCGCGTACAGTCTTCTCCATGCGCACCATTTCCACGGCATTCAAGGGGGCTTCCGCTCCGAAGGGAGCAATGCCCACCAGAGTGACGGTGGCACTCTTACCGGCCATTTCGTAGGCCGCCTTAATAGTGTTGGGCAAGCCAACTACTTCGAAAGTATAATCGGCGCCTCTGCCTCCGGTTATTTCCTTAACTGCCGCCACTGGGTCCTGATCCGATGAGTTTACGGTGTGGGTAGCGCCAAACTTCATGGCGAATTCCAGCTGACTCTCCCGCAGGTCCACCGCGATAATTTTGGTGGCGTTCATAAGGGCCGCGCCCATGATAACGTTGATCCCCACACCGCCACAGCCGACCACTGCCACGGTGCTGCCGGGCCGGACCTTGGCGCTGTTCACAACTGCTCCCACCCCGGTAGGCACGCAGCAACCGATCAATGCCGCTGCGTCCATGGGGATAGGCGCTTCGACAGGGACGACCCCTGCTTCCGGGATCACCGCGTATTCGGCGAAACAAGCAACCTTCCCCATGTGGTGAATGTCCTGGCCGTCTTTGTGCAACCGGGTGGTACCGTCCATCATATTGGGCCCCGCGGCCATATGGACGTCGCAGACCTGTGAATTGCCTTCGATACAAGAGCGGCAGCGCCCGCAGGAAGACACGAACGACAGGATTACCTGCTCGCCCGGCCGTACGGAGGTTACGCCGGGGCCCACTTTCTCGACGGTGCCGGCACCTTCATGGCCTAGTACCACCGGCAGGTCGATTGGCGCATCCCCGTGCATGAAATGGCGGTCGCTGCGGCAAATGCCGGCGGCGCCGATTTTCACCAATACCTCGCCGTCTTTGGGGTCGTCGAGCTCCACGTCTTCAATGACCATTGGTTGCTTAGTTTCATAGAGAACAGAGGCCTTCACGTTGATCACTCCTGGATTTTGATTTGACCGGACGTCTTGGGCTTGCGAACCCATGCTAATGATCCACCCAGACACGGGCCATGTCAAATTGATAAGTCAAGGCGCGGAATTGCCTGGCCCAGCAATCTATTGGGATGTTCCACTATGGAGGTTAACCCGTACTGGAGCCTGTCGGTTGAGTCCAAATCCAGCCACCGCGCAAGGTAGGGTGTTTCGGAGGAGCCGGTTGTAGCGCCTGTCACCACTCAGGCCTGAAGCCTGGGGAGATGCCAGTGCAGCTCTGATTGCCTAGTAGGTGATTAATTCTAACGGGGCGAAACTCAAAAGCAGCCGTTTGACCCCCACGCCGTTACTGAACTCCACGGTCACTTCCGTATCGGTGAGCGCCGGATCGCAGGCCGTGACCACCCCGTCTCCGAATGTGGCATGTCGCACTTGGTCCCCGATCTTAAGCGTAGGACGGGCGGCCTGCTCGACAGCGGCGACAGTAGGCTGGTAGTTCTCCCAGGAGGAGCGTCTAGGTGGCGATGAGTCCAGCACCCGGCCAGACGCCATCAACTCAGACGGGATATCCCGGAGAAACCGGGAAGCGGGGCCAGCGCGGTTACCGCCCATGAAGCCACGGCGGAAGGCTCTGGAAAGATACAACCGTTTCTCCGCCCGGGTCATTCCGACGTAACAGAGGCGGCGCTCTTCCTCCAGTTGGTTTTCGCTGTCCATGGAACGGCTATGTGGAAGGAGTCCCTCTTCCATTCCAGTGATGAAGACCACCGGGAATTCCAACCCTTTTGCTTGATGCAGGGTGATGAGGGTAATTGACTCCTCATCATCCTCGTAAGTATCAACATCAGCCACCAGTGAAGTGCGTTCCAATAGAGTGGCTAGACCGTCTGGTGGTGTCTCCGCGTTAAATTCTTGGGCCGTCGCTCGAAACGCCAAGATGTTCTCCCAACGCTCTTCTGGACGATCGTCGCTGCCCTGAATGAACTGTCGGAATCCCGTCTCTTCCAGCACCAGATCCAATAGTTTGACCACCGGTGCCTCTCGGCTGAGACTTACCAGGCGGTCGATCTGATCCGCAAAATCGGCCATGGCAGACGCCGCCCTAACCGTCACCTGCACCGGGCTGGGGTCTCCAGCCTTGAGGGCCGCTGCGATCCGCTGCATGGCCGCGAACAATGAAACCCCCTCCCCATCGGCCCAGACGCCCAGATGCTGCATTGACTTG
This sequence comes from uncultured Dehalococcoidia bacterium, assembly GCA_964645515.1. Taxonomy (GTDB): domain Bacteria; phylum Chloroflexota; class Dehalococcoidia; order Lucifugimonadales; family UBA3495; genus VXOI01. Next base: position 8,811 of record CAZYBD010000208.1, read on the forward strand.
GCTCCGATGCCCCGGGGTGGCACTTTGATCACGCGGCTCAAATTTACATCGTCGCTCTGGTTGTATATCAGCCGCAGGTAGGCGGTCAGGTCCTTGATTTCGCCCCTCTGATAAAAACGCGCGCCGCCCACCAACCGGTATTTCACACCCTGGTGCAAACAGGCCTCTTCAAGGGCCCGGGACTGGGCGTTGACCCTGTACATGACTGCGCAGCCGCCTGGATTGAACCCCTCCTCCCGCACCAGCCGACTGATCTCGGACACAACGTAGGCGGCCTCTTCATCTTCATCGTAGGCTTCATGGATTTCGATAGGCGTGCCTTTGGTGTTCTCTGTGTACAGGTCCTTCTGAATCCGTTGACCGTTCGCCGCAATCAGGTGCTTGGCCGCGTCCAGAATTGTGGAAGTGGACCGGTAATTCTGCTCCAGTGAAATCGTATGGGCGTTGGAATAATCCCTCTGGAAGCTTAGAATGTTGCGGATATCTGCGCTCCGCCAGGAATAGATAGACTGGTCAGGGTCGCCAACGACGCAAATGTTCCGATGAGCCCCGGCCAACAGCTGGGCCAACCGGTACTGGGCCACGTTGGTGTCTTGGAACTCATCCACTAGCAGATAGGTGTAGCGGTCCTGGCAACGCTCCCGGACCTCAGAAAAGCTTTCCAGTAACTGGACCGCTTTTAGCAGCAAGTCATCGAAATCGACTGCATTGTTTCGTGCTAACAGCTCCTCGTAATGGCGGTAGACCCTGGCGCAGTTCTCCTCGAAATAGTTATCGGCGTTTCGCGCCATCGTTTGAGAATCGTGCAGCACGCTTTTGGCCTTGGATATGGCGCTGCGTACTGCGTTGGGAGGATTGCGTTTGGTATCCAATTCGGCCAGTTCCATGGCCTGTTTGATAATGCTTACTTGGTCGTCGGAGTCGAATATGGAGTAATTGGAGGGCAGTCCCAGGCAGTAGCCTTCCCGACGCAGCAGCAGGGCGCAGAACGAGTGAAAGGTTCCCACCGTCAGTTGGTCATTGCGACTGCCGACCAGCCGCTCCAGCCGATCCCGCATTTCCCGGGAGGCCTTGTTGGTAAAGGTCATCGCCAGGATGCTGTGGGGAGTGACGCCGCAGACGCGGACCAGGTAAGCAATACGGTGGGTGATGACGCGGGTCTTGCCGCTTCCAGGGCCAGCAACAATAAGCAGAGGGCCGTCTACGGTTTCGACGGCCTCCTTCTGCGCCGGGTTCAATCCCTCGAGAACTTCCGCCCCTTGGACCATCAAGCGATTATAGCATGGCAGGTGGCTAAACCCAGTCGCAGGGCCGTCGGAACGAACCGTCAGGAAGCAACGCTACGAAAGGGCGCTCAGAGTTTCCTCCAGGGTGGTTACCGTAGCCAAAAAAGGCATCGCAACACTAAGTGCTGCGTCGTGGGCCTCCCGCGAGACCGAGGCACAACAATCGCCTACCACCAGCACGCGGTAGCCCCTGTCGGAGGCTTCGCGGGCAGTCCCTTCCACCACAAAATTGGAGGCCACTCCCACGAGGATGACGGTGCCGATGCGCTTGTTCTTGAGGATGAGCTCTAGGTCGGATCCCATGAACGCTGATACGCCGCGTTTGGTGACAACCGGCTCGCCCTCCTGCGGTGTAACCGCCGAGTGAATCGTAGCACCCCAGGTGCCTTCGATTAAAGCGTTGGTCGCGTGCAGGCCCTCCCAGAGACCGGCGTTGGCCGGCCGCTCCGGATACCCGGGACGGAATTTCACCGACACGTAGAGCACTGGTAAAGAAACATTGCGGGCGGCAGTCAACAGTTCGGCGGTCTTGCCCAACACGTCGTTGTCTTTGACCATTTTGGCAAACCCAAATTCTTTGAAAGCCCCCTCCTCGTGGACGATGTCGTTTTCGAAGTCCATGGCCAGTAGGGCGGTATGATGGGGGTCGATAATGCGTGACATACTACTACATGCTTATCGTGCGTGTTGGAAGTGGGGTGCCTTGCGCCAAAGCAGCCAGTATTATAGCGCGAGCGGGATTGATTGGGACTGTTGGCAGAAAATAGGGGCGCGTATGGCGGGATACCTCGCCCGGTCAGGTGGCCATGCGACGGAGGGTTTTTAAGTCCTTGATGGAGATACGTCGGTGGGAGGTGGTTAAAAGGCCCATCCGGCGGTAGGAGTTTAGTGCACGGCTGACAGTCTCCCGGCTGGCGCCTACCACCCGAGCCAACTCTTCCTGTCCGATGTAGATCTCTATCAATCCAGCCTCGTCCGGATCAGCCATTCCAGGGGAGACCGCCCCAGCCAGGGCCAATAGGTGTTTGGCCACCCGGGTGGGCACATCCAGAAAAGATGTGTCGCCCAACATTTCGTTAGCGCTGCGCAGCCGGGTGGTGAGCATTGAGTTCATTTGGGAGGTTATTTGTGGGTGCTTTCTCAGAAAAGCCTGGAAATCGTCCCGCAGCAGCACCAGAGTCTCTAGATTATCGACAGCAGTGGCGTTGGCCGACCGGGTGGAGCCGGCTAACAGTGCCATCTCCCCAAAGCACTCACCCGGGTTTAGCAGGGCGATGGCTTTCTCGCGACCATCGTCTGAGTCCAGCGAGATCCGTACCCGACCTTCAACGATGATGTGCATGCGGTCACCGGGGTCGTCCTGATGGAACACCACCTCGCCCCGTTCGTACCTCCGCCGCCGCAACTGCTCAGCCAAAGGATTCAGCTGGTCGGAGCTGAGACCCTCGAAAATATCGAGCTGTCCTAGAAAATCAGCGGTGGTCATTGAACGGGAGAAACATCAGCTTTGGCGAGAATGGTGGCAGACGAGATAGATCCCACGTCCGCCCTTCTCCGGTGCGATTTGGACGAGGCGATTGTAACACCCAGGATACTGTCCAGCCACCTCGCATCTCAGGCCCATAATAATCCCGCGACTCGCCTTGATGTTATAATGACACCCCCTAGCTCTCGCCGTCGGCACCAGCGCTTTGCCTAGCCACGCCAACAGCAACACCAGCTGGACAAGTGGCCGGGCAGCAATCCTGTTCTCCTGTGACTAACCGATTCAGACCGAACCAACGCTCCAATAGGCAAGGACCATTAATGCTGAAATTCTCTGCTCAGAACCTGCGAACTCCGGGCCCAACTCCGATCCCAAACGGCATATCCGAAGTAATGTCAGCGCCCATGATCAACCACCGCGGCCCGGAGTTCGACGAACTTATCAGAAAGACCACCGATCAGCTGAAGCAGGTCTTTTTGACCAAGAATGACCTGCTTATACTAACGGCATCAGGTACCGGTGCACTGGAGGCATCTCTCGTGAACACGCTGTCCCCAGGCGACAAAGTACTTGCCCCGTCCGCGGGTTCTTTCGGGGACCGGTTTATAGACATGGCCGAGGCCTTTGGCGCCGATGTACAACGGATGGACTTTGAGTGGGGCGAGCCCGTGGAGCCGGGCTTGGTGGAACAAGCACTCAAGGCAGACCCGGACATCAAAGCAGTGATGATCACTCACAACGAGACCTCCACAGGGGTCACTCATCCCTTGGAGGAAATCGCCCACGTAGCCAAACGGGATTTCGATAAACTGCTGTTGGTGGACGCGGTAAGCAGCCTAGGTTGCATCCCGGTGCAAGTGGACGCATGGGACTGTGACTTAGTAGGCACTGCTTCTCAAAAAGGATTCATGATCCCTCCCGGTCTGGCGTTCATCAGCATCAGTGAACGGGGATGGGAAGAGCAAAAGACCGCCAAGATGCCCCGCTTCTACTTCGACCTGGAATCAGCCAAGCAGCTATTGGAACGGGGACAGACTCCTTTCACGCCCAATGTAGCCGCGATGTACGGGTTGAGTCTAGCGTTGGATATGCTGCTGGAAGAGGGAATGGAAAACGTTTTCGGAAGGCACTCCGAGATCGCTCAGTTCACCCGGGACAGCGTCCGGCAGTTGGGCTTGGAGCTACTGGTGAACGACGAACAATTTGCCTCTGACTCGGTCACGGCGGTAAAAATCCCACAAGGCGTCGACGGACCCAAACTGGTCGACCTGATGCGCACCGAGAAGAACGTTGTGTTGGCCGGAGGTCAGGGCAAATTGACCGGAAAAATTTTCCGAATCGGCCATCTAGGGCAGACTTCAAAAGACGACATCGAAGAAGTCATCAGCGCCCTGCGGGAGGTCCTTCCCCAAGTAAGGTTTTAGGAGACATTAGATCGGGACCAGGCAGGAGAACTAGGTTTGGCGATTTCGGAACTAGAAAATGCGATGGTTACACCGCGGTTCAGACTAGCCGAAATAGAGAGTAAAGAGGGGCACCTAGACGCGGTCATCCATCAGTTCCGGGCTCAGCTGCTGCGGTTGCCGCGACAGGTAATCTACGGCCTGGCTAGCCTGGATGCTTCTCTGACGGCCATGGGTGAAATAGAAGAATGGTTGGCCGACGCCATCGCCAAACGCCGGCATCTCCTCCAGATCAAGAAGGGCGAATCCCAAGAGCTGGAAGGGTTAATCGCGCTAAAACAGGTCGATGAATCCCGGACGACGCTGAGCGACCTGAAGAAGCGCGCCGCTTACAGTGCTAGTGAATCGGAGATCCAGAGGTTGGAGGAGTTCGTCGCGATCAACAGCAAACGCGCCGAACAAGCCATAACCGACTGCTAAGAGGGCGACTACCCGGAACGATCCGACGAGAACTAGGCGCAGATCTTAGAGTTGACCCGTCAGCCGGTTAATCACCAGGCCGGTGGGCAGCTTGGGGTAAAAGAAAGTGGACTTTCGCGGCAACCGGTGACCGTCGCCTACGATGCTTTCAAAGGCCGCCAGAGGGAACGGCTTCATCAGAAAAGCCATTTGCAGTCCCCCCCCGGCCACCCGACCCACCACTTCGTCATGATCGTGTAAATACCCCAGGTGGTCCAGGGTAGAGGCTCCGAGCACTGGCTGAAGGACCTTCTCTTCCAGCACCCAACCCTCGGACACGGCCAGCGGGCCCCAGTCTTCTTCCACCGCCGATTCCTTAAGGGTCAACAGCTTACTCTCGGCACTCCCTGGACCGACCGACGCCATTACCCGACCGTCTCTGCCGTGACGCTCCACTTCTTCCGCCATTTCGTCGGGAGTAGACGACCTCAAGGGCGACGCTTCGAACAACTCATCCAACCGGTCCAGGACATCGGCCAGTTTGTCTTCCGTCAATCCGTTGACGCTGCGATGATAGGGCAATACCACCAGTCCGGGGTCGTCGAAGGAGATCAGTGTCATCATCACATAGTTGTGCGCCAGATTGGACGAAGCGGCAGACAGGTCCTCTTTATGGCGCTCCAACTGATATTGGCGGGACGCCTCATACCGGTGATGTCCATCTGCCAGGTAAATCGGACGGCCTCGGAAGAATCGTTGAATAGTGCTCTGCGCACCGTCGTCGACGATGCGCCACATCTTGGTGCCGCTACCGTACTCGCCCGTTGCGTCCACTTCAGGCGACATGCTCATGACCAAGTTGAAAACGGCATTCAGTTCTCGGTCGTCGTCCCGGTACAGGCCCATGATGGGACTGATGTTGGCTCCCAACGACTCCATGAGCGCTACCCGGTCGCGTATGGCGGGCGCTTCGGTAAACTCATGAGGGAGCACCTGACGCTCTCGGTAGTCCTCCAGGCCCACACCGGCGACCAGGCCCAACCTGGAATGGGTAACACCGCTCAACGAGAAGTCGTGACGCAGCAAGTAGTAGGAAGGCTGGGTATCTTGTCGCAGCACCCCGCCCTCCATCCATGAGTTGAACAAGTCGACGGTTCCAGCGTACTGACCTTCCGAGAGTTGCGACCAGTCAAGACCCTTACCTGCTTCCAGATGTATAACGTTGTATGGGCTCTGCTGCTTCAGAGACTCCTGTATTTCGGGAGTGATCATGTCGTAAGGAGGGCATAACACAGAGCCTATGTCACCGACAACATTAGGATTGTAGCGCCATCCTCTAAAGGGAGTGACTGTCGCCATTTACAGCACCTGCTTAAACCCGCGTGTGGGTTCCCGTTGCCAGTCCGGATTCGGGCCCCAAGACTGGATTATAATGACCGTCGTATGGCCAGTCCAGCAGCCAAACCGCATGCCCGAATCCGTTGCTTTTAGGCTGCCAAACACTGTGATATACTCGTTCATTGCTACGGCACGGATGCTTTTCAGATTCGAAATCCGCAAGGAATTTTGCCAATGGCCGCCTCAATCACCCGCGTAGACCAAGGGACCGTCACGACCCCCAACGGCTTCCGCGCTGGGGGCACCTATGCTGGGATCAAGACCCTGGCCGAAGACAAGATGGACGTGGGAATGCTGCTGTCCGACGCTCCGTGCGCCGTTGCGGGAGTATTTACGAAGAGCAGCATTGTTTCACCAACAGTGACGGCGAATCGAGAGACCATAGCAGCGGGTAACACTGTCAGGGGGCTGGTGGTGAACTCAGGGATAGCCAACGCGGGAGTCGGGGAGCAGGGTTACGTTGACGCTAAGACCATGGCCGCAATGGGAGCCTCTGCCATGGGAGTCAGACCTGAGGAAGTTCTGGTATGCAGCACCGGTGTCATAGGCGTCGAGTTGCCCATGACTCTAATTGAGAAGGGCGTCAATCAGATCGAGTTGTCCTCTGACGGCGGCAATTCTCTGGCCAGGGCGATGATGACCACTGACACACATCCCAAAGAAGTGGGTGTCACGTTGGAACTGGACGGCACGACAGTACGGATAGGAGGAGTTGCCAAAGGTGCGGGAATGATCCACCCGAACATGGCCACGATGCTGTGCTTCGTTGCCACCGATGCCGCTGTCGACCAGGATTACCTACGTTCGATCCTGCCGGATGTGGCAGACTCTTCATTAAACATGTTGACCGTAGACGGTGACAGCAGCACCAATGACACCTTGCTGGTGTTGGCTAACGGTGCCGCCGGCAACGCTCCGATCACCGCCGCCAGCCCACAGGCCGAAGATCTAAAGGCTGGACTTCTGGAAGTGTGTGTTCAACTCACCCGTCAACTCGCCCGGGATGGAGAGGGCGCCACCAGGCTCCTGGTCGTGGACGTAGACGGGGCCAAGAATATCGAGGACGCGCGGGTCGCCGCACGGACGATAGCTTCCTCTCTCCTGGTGAAGTCGGCTGTTTACGGAGCCGATCCAAACTGGGGACGCTTGTTGGCGGCCTTGGGGCGCAGCCAGGCGGAGGTCATTGAGGACAAGATAGACCTGTACATCAATGGCGTGTGCATCATGGAAGCAGGCAAGCCCATCCCGTTTCATCGTAACGCTGTCGTTGCATTGATGCGAGAGGACGAAGTAACCTTCCGAATAGCGCTGAATATTGGTGCCTCCAGTGCGACGGCTTGGGGTTGCGACCTTACCCAAGAATACGTGGTCATCAACAGCGCCTATACCACCTAAGCTCCAACCAAGTACCGGCCCGCACTTTCGGCTTGAACTCCGCCGCGGGGGGTCATACAGCTAACCATTGCCAATCCTCCCAGCGACCCAACCATAAGCGCAAAATTGACAATTTCTGATTGAAGGAGTGCCCGGCCTGCCGATAGTAGTAAAAATCGGGGGCAGCACCCTGGGAAACCACGATACCAGCCTGAAAGACTTAGTCACCCTGCAAAAGGAAGGGGTGGAGGTAGTGGTGGTGCATGGCGGCGGTAACGTGGTTTCCCAATGGATGCAACGTCAGGGAATACCCCCGCAATTCGTCCGCGGACTGCGAGTAACGGATGCTGCTAGCCTGGAGATCGTGGTGGCGGTGCTAACGGGACTCGTCAACAAAGAACTGGTGTCCTCTATGCACAAACTGGGCGGCAAGGCCGTGGGCCTCAGCGGCATAGATGGGGACATGTTGAGGTGTAAGATCGCCAACCCAGAACTTGGATTCGTCGGCGAGATATCCGAAGTGCACAGCGCACCTATCAGGATGCTCTTAGACGCCGGTTACATCCCCATGGTGGCACCTTTGGGGCGTCACAAAGAGGACGGTTCCGAAAACTCAGGGAGCCCATTGAACATCAACGGAGATACTGTGGCGGGGGAGTTGGCCTTGGAAATGGAAGCAGAGCGGCTCATTTTCTTGACCGACGTCGAGGGAATTATGGACGGCAACAGCCGCGTCATCCGCCGGTTGGACCGACGACGCGCCGGTATATTGTTTAACTCAGGGGTTATCCAAGGCGGCATGATTCCCAAGCTTTCAGCTTGTCTGAGGGCGTTGGAGAAAGCGCCCGTGGCCGATATCATCGACGGCCGCCAACCGGACGCCTTGTTGAAGTGCGTCCGTGGCCGGTCCACTGGTACCACCATAGTACGCGACGTTTATTCCGGAAGGCCGACAGAAATCTGAGCTACGTTTCCCAAAATGGTTCAAAAAGCTCGCCCGGAACGAACGCCTATTTTCGCCGGTGCACAGCGTATGCTCACTTCCTCATTCGTCTTGAGCTTGTCGAACGCTACGGAAGCCAACCCTAACTTCTCCCCCAAGTTAGCCAGTGTATTTGATCTTGCGCATGTCAGGAAACGAGGATGAAGAGTCCACTTTGATGTTGCCATTCACCTCGTCTGGGGAGAAGAAGCACCTCGTAAGGTGATTGGTCGCCCGCAATGACCCGCCAGGCACGGCCAACTAATCGGCGTCCGAATCTCCTACGACCCCCAACTCGACAGGCGCAGCGAGGTCGAGGCGCGGATCGAGACCGACCAACGTATTTCGCCGCAGTTTGCACTGGGGAAATGGGACGATTGGTAGATCGTTCGAGGCCAACTACTGGTCATTCCCGTGGATGATGCTATCATCTATATGGAATCGAAGTACCTCCAGCCGGAGGTGTTGTCGCTTCCTGAACTTACAAAGTGATCCCATCCGGCGGCGGTCAGCGGCGCCAAAAGAATGGTAATGCCACCGGGAGGCCCGGCCCAGATGGAGCCTGGCAGCCGGCAATTTGAGGGCTCACCCAGGATTAACGTGACCGAATTGATGAATCGATTGGCGGGCTGGATGAGGCTCTAAAGGAGCTTCAGTAAGCCATGGAACGATCATGCGAATCTCTGGGTGAATATTCGGGAGGAGACTCATAATGACCAATAGCAGCGAATGGATCGACGTCGAAAAAAAGTACTACGCGCAAACGGTCCGCCGCCAACCGGTGGTGATAGTTAGAGGCGAGGGCACTCAAGTCTGGGACGCCGATGGAAAGCAATATTTGGATTTTGTCGCCGGGTGGGCGGTTAACAACTTGGGCCATTGCCACCCAGCGGTGACGCAGGCGATCACCCAGCAGGCCACCACGCTGGTACAGACCTCCAATCAATTCTACTCCGTGCCTCAGCTACAGTTGGCCAAGATACTCATTGAGAACAGCTGCCTCGATCAGGTCTTCTTCGGCAATAGCGGAGCAGAGGCGAACGAAGGGGCGTTGAAGCTAGCCCGCCGTTACGGGAAGCTGAACCGCGACGGCGCCTACGAGGTTATCACCGCCTTCAGTTCCTTCCATGGTCGAACCATGGGAACGGTGGCCGCTACCGGTCAACCGCATTACCAGGAGAACTTTGCTCCACTATTACCAGGGTTCGTCCACGTCGATTTCAACGACGTAGAAGCGATCATGAGCGCCACGACCGAACGTACCGCGGCGGTAATGCTGGAGCCAGTACAGGGCGAGGCCGGGGTGGTCATTCCTGACATTGACTACCTGAAGCGCGTGAGGGAGTGGTGCGACCAACAGGGACTGCTCTTGATCCTGGATGAAGTGCAGACCGGGATGGGCCGGCTGGGCAGTCTATTTGGATACATGGAGTACGGTGTCGAACCGGACGTCATGACCTTGGCTAAAGGCTTGGGCTACGGCGTCCCCATCGGCGCGTTCCTCTCCAAACAGCACGCCATGGCATTGGTGCCGGGAGACCACGGTTCCACTTTTGGCGGGAACATGCTGACCACAGCCGCGGCATATGCCGGAACCAAGTTCCTCATCGACAACGACATCCCCGGCCGTGCCAAGGAGATGGAAAGCTACTTACTGGGCCAGCTGAACGACCTGAAAGGCCGCTTCCCCTTCATAACCGAGGTCCGAGGCAAGGGACTGCTGGCGGCCATGGACTTCGAGAGCGAGATCTCGCCTCAAGTACTGACCAACGCCAATGAGGCCGGGCTGTTGTTGAACGCGCCCAGGCCCACCACGGTCCGATTTATGCCACCGTTAACTGTGACTAGAGAGGAAATCGACGAAGGCGCCGACCGCTTGAGCAGCGCGTTGGCCAAGATCTAGGATTCCAATGGCGAAGCCAAAGATAGTGCTGGCCTACAGCGGTGGTCTGGACACCACCGTTGCGGTTCCTTGGCTCAAAGAAAAATACAACGCAGATATTGTTACTTTGACCGTGGACCTAGGAATGGTGGACCTGGAGTCCATACGCCTGCGGGCATTGGAAACCGGAGCCACAGAGGCCGTGACGGTCGATGGCAAGCAGATGTTGGTTGACGAGTTCCTTATGCCCAGCCTGCAGGCAGGGACGGTTTACGAAGACCAATACCCTCTGGCGACCGCGTTGGGTAGGCCGCTAATCGCCCGTTATTTGGTTGAAGCGGCCCGCTTCCACGGGGCCTACGCTATAGCCCACGGCTGCACCGGCAAAGGTAATGACCAGGTGCGCCTTGAAGTGAGCATCACCGCTCTGGAGCCCGGCTTGCAGGTTATAGCCCCCATCAGGGACTGGGGGATGAGCCGTGACGACGAGATCGAGTACGCCCAGGCCAGAAACCTGCCGGTAAGCCCCAAAAAGAGCAGGTTTTCGGTGGACGAAAACCTGTGGGGTCGCAGCGTGGAGGCCGGCGAACTGGAAGACCCGTGGCTGGAGCCTCCTGAAGACGCCTACGCTTGGTCCAGACCCGTCTCTGAGACGCCGACCCAACCGGCCTACATCGAAATCCATTTCGAGACCGGTGTGCCCACCGCGATAGACGGAGAGGTCATGTCGGGTGTTGACCTAATCAGTTGCCTTAACACCCTCGCAGGCGTCCACGGAGTCGGTCGCATCGACCATGTGGAAAACCGGCTGGTAGGAATCAAGTCCAGAGAGATCTATGAGTGCCCAGCGGCTTTGGTGTTGCACTCCGCCCACAGGTCGCTGGAAGCGCTGACCCTTAGCAAGGAGCAAGCCAGGACCAAGGCCCGGATAGCCCAAGAGTACGCCGATGTTATCTACAACGGCCTCTGGTTCACCGCCCATCGCAGCGACTTAAACGCCTATGTCCAGAGCACTCAGCGTTACGTCACGGGCGACGTGAAAGTCCGCATCCATAAGGGTTCCTGCACCGTGGTCGGCCGCCAGGCCGCGAATGGTCTTTACCAATACGGACTGGCCACCTACGACCGTCA
>CAZYBD010000209.1:0-2536 GCA_964645515.1 uncultured Dehalococcoidia bacterium
CCCTGAGATGCCGCTGGCAACATTTCGTATCGATGCCGACGGGAAAAAGGTCGTCCCCCCCTCCAATATTCCTCCCGTGGTAAACGGATTCGACGAAAACGCTGTGGAGGCGGCCCTGCGGATCAAGGACGCCCATGAGGCTTCGGTAACTGTGATATCGTCCGGCACTTCCTTCGCCTTAGACGTTATGAAAAAGCCTTTGTCAATGGGCGCTGATGAACTGGTGCTCCTCCAAGATGAATCCTTGGAGAACACCATAGATAGCTTTGTGACGGCTCAATTGTTGGCCGCCGCGGTGCGCAAACTAGATGGGTTCGATCTGATCATATGCGGACGCCAAGCCTCCGATTGGGACAACGCCCAGGTACCGCTGGGTGTAGCTGAAATATTGGGCCTGTCGTGCATCTCACTGGGCAAGAAAGTGGACGTGCAGGATGGCAAAGTCCGTGTGGAACGGATCATCCCCGACGGCTACGAAGTGATGGAGGCCCCGCTGCCGGCGCTGGTTACGGTTAGTAACGAGTTGGGCCAGCCACGCTACCCCACCCTACGCGGCATCATGGCGGCCACTCGTAAACAACCCATAATCTGGAGCGTCGCTGACTTGGACCTGTCCGCTTCTCAGTCGGAGGCCCGCGTAACGCTGCAGGAGTTGTTCGTTCCGGTTAGCGATAAAGAATGTGAGTTCATAGAAGGCGAAGACTCCGCCGCCGCCGGACGTGCCTTGGCTGTCAAGCTGCGGGAAGACAAGATAATCTGACCTCACCTGGATTTACCGGAACTCCTTCGGGCAACACGCAACATCCGGTCTGCTTTATTGGGCAGTTTTTGACGGTAAGCCCCAACAATCAATCTGGAGGTCAAATGGCTGACGCCGCTGGAGTCTTAGTACTGGGAGAAACGTCGGCGGACGAGCTCGGCGCTGCCTTCCGGGAGTTATTGGCTGTTGGCCGAAAGGCGGCCGACGACCTAGGCGAGGAATTGTCCATCGGGCTCTTGGGCGATACCCTGGACGTGCCAGCCCAACAGGCGATCAGCCACGGGGCCGACCGGGTCTACGCCGTGAACCACCCCCTGTTGGCTCAATATCAAGTGGACTTGTACCTATCGGCTTTGGAAGCCCTCTGCCGTGAAGTCGTTCCTAGAGTGATCCTCATAGCCAGAACCAACAACGGCCGGGAACTGGCACCACGGTTGGCCTTCCGGCTGGGTGTGGGATTGGCTCAGGACTGCCTGGAAGTAACCATAGACCAGGCCGACAAACGGCTACTCGCCAATCGCCCAGTCTACGGGGGTAACGCCATCGCTGTGATCAGATGCGAACATACGCCTCAGATAGCCGCGATCCGGCCCAAAACCCACGAGCCCCTCGACGCCGACTCCTCACGCCAAGGCCAAGTCGTGTCCTTTCCGGTGGAGTTGGACTCTTCACAGGTCCAGAACCGGGTGGTAGAGACCGTGATAGAAGAGCCCGGCGGCGTGAAGCTGGAAGACGCCCGGGTGGTGGTGTCCGGGGGGCGGGGACTGGGAGGCCCAGAGCCCTTCGCTGGACTGGAAGATTTGGCCAAGTTACTGGGCGGCACAGTCGGAGCCTCGCGGGCGGCGGTGGACTCCGGTTGGGTGCCAGCGCACTACCAGGTTGGTCTTACTGGCAAGACTATAACCCCAGACTTGTACATCACGGTCGCGATATCCGGCGCCAGTCAACACATGGCCGGTTGTTCCGGAGCTAAGGTGATAGTCGCAATCAACAAAGACGCCGACGCCAACATCTTCAAGGACGCCCGCTACGGCATTGTCGGAGACTGGGAAACAGTGATCCCCGCCCTTACCGAGGCGGTGAGGGAACTTACCCAGACCTAGAGCCGGCCATATGGTTCTGCTTTGTCTTTAGGTGCCGTCTTTAATAGACTGCTAGACGGCCTTCAAGTTGTTGACTGGCCAAGTCCTCAGCAAACCCTATTAAGAGCCCAGCGGCTAGGCCTCGAAGTCAGTCGGGCAGGAGCTCCGTCCGTTTAAGCAGTGCAAGAACATCTGGATCAGGTTCCACATCTCGGAGATAAGCCCAAGTATCAGCCACAAGATCTCCGGTCCTAGAGCGCCCAACTACAACCCGCGCTCTAGCGCGAGAACGCTTTTACGAATATAGATCAACGTAGTTAGACACCACGCTTATCAAATTTGAAGTTTTAGCGGTGTCGCTTACTACACCTCCGGCCCCAACGGTCTCGGAATAGCTCCACAGGTTAACGCCGGTCCCGCGTTTCATCGAGTCAAGTCCATCCAACTTACCCTATGATAACGTTATCTATGATTCGAATGTTACCTAGACGGACCGCTGTTGAGACCATGGCCGGCCCCTCCACAAAGTCCAGTTCCTCCAGAGTTTCGGCGTCAGCCACGCTAACGTAGTCTATGACTTGGAACAGTGGCTCCGATTCCAGCAAGTCTCGCACCGCGATTCTCAGCCGGTGAGCGTCCAAGTCGCCGCCGGCCCACACCTCCCGTGCCTGGATCAACGCCCAATATACGGTGG